>CAXNGF010000001.1:0-28130 GCA_964201905.1 Limnohabitans sp.
GTAGGGGTTTTCTTCGTGCGCTGAAGGCGCGGCTGCGGGTGTAGCAACAGCTGCAGCGGGTGCAGCTGCAGGAGCTGCCGCTTCAGGTGCGGGCGCTGCTGCTGCAGGCGCTGCTTCTTTGGGCTTGGCCGCAAAGCTGGCGCTGGCCAAGCTCAAACCGGCTACCAAGCCGATAGCGAGAACGAGAGTTTTGAGTTGCTTGATCATGGGAGGACTCCTCTGAAACGGATTCAATTAATTTAAAAAATGTTCAACAAAAAATAGGTGTGCTTGGAAAGGTGCTTATTCCAAACGCCATGTGTATTTCATGCTAGCCCAGCTTTGCTGGGGTTTGCCGTCCACCGCAGCAGGTTTGAACTGGCACTTGGACAATCCAGCGCGAGCCGCTTCATCCAAACGCCTAAAGCCAGAAGACTTCTCGACGGCCGATTCAATGACTTTGCCGTCTGCGCCCACCAAGAACTTAAGCTGTACGGTGCCCTCTTCTTCCAAGCGCTTGGAGGCGCTGGGGTACTCGGGCTTCTCGCAACTGGAAGCACTGATCACGGCAGCAGTTTGCACCGGAGGTGCAGGAGGTGCAGGAGGTGCAGGAGGTGCAGGAGGTGCAGGAGGTGCCGTCATTTGCACAGGCAAAGGTGATGGCGGTGCCACAGGTTGCGGCGTGTTGGACACAGCGGCAATGGCATTTGTCGGCGTAGGTGAAGATACCTGAATGTCCACGGGCGGCACATAAGAAGGCGGCGGTGGCGGCAAATTCTTAGGGGGCGGCGGCGGTGGCGGAATCTCGGGCTTGGTCTCTTCCAAAAGAACGGCTTCCACCGGTCCCTTGATGACCTTCACAAACTTGCGCGCAAGTCCGGAATTGATGGCCCAAAACAGCAGGCCGTGCAACACAACCACCGCAGTCAACCCGATCACATGCTTACGGGTCCCGCGCTGCCGGCTGGCAAAGTAATTCATTTGCTACTTTCTTATGTCCATATTTAATCATTAGGGTGCAAGATATTGATTAAATTTAATCGCCTCATGCGTTTCGAACACATTCAATAAATGCAACTTTGATTTAAAAATACACGCTCTTAACCTAGGGACAAACTTGCGCTCGCTGCACCACAGCATCCAATTGCACATGCAGGGATAGCTTAATGTGTACCCAAAAAGAACAAAAAACGACATTTTTAGCATTGAAACTGCCTATCGATCAAAGAAATAAGGAAAAGGAATCATAGACACAAAATTTGTATGGACAAATTATTTTATTCTGTTAATATTTGTCCGGACATCTTGTATTTTCACTTTTGAAAAATTAAGGAGGCCTTTATGCGATTCATGAAGACGTTTTTGCTAACCGCGATAGCATCTGCCGCGTGTCAAGTGATTGCACAGACTGCTACGGTGCCGGCGACCGCAGGCAATGCTAAAGCTGACGAAAACAACGACACCCTCGATACACTTGTTGTTAGCTCACGGCGCGTAGAAGAGCGATTGATTGATGTACCTTTGTCAATTCGAGCTTTGTCTGGCAAGGAAATTCAGGACCGCGGCATCACTTCGATCACGGAATTGTCGCTGTTCACACCTGGTTTGAGTTACTCACCAGACTTCGGCAGAACTGCAGAGCGCCCCGTAATTCGCGGCATTTCCGCACTGCGCCAAGAGGCACCGCAACCCGTTTCTGTGTTTGTTGACGGCATCTTCATGCGCGACGGCACCTTGGGTCTTGCGCTTGACGATGCCCAGCGCGTTGAAGTGATCAAGGGACCACAATCGGCCCTGTACGGCCGCTCAACTTATGCAGGCGCCATCAACTACATCACGGCAAAGCCCAGTCAGACAGTCAAAGGCACGGTGTCCATCACGGGTGCCAGTGCGGGTGAACACACCGTCTTTGGCGCGGTAAGCTTTCCAATATTGCCAGAGGTATTGTCAGCGCGAGTCAAGGTTAAAGACTATGCATACGGGGGCCAATACACCAACAGCCAAACTGGCAACAAAATTGGTTATGAAAACAGCACGGGAACGGGTATGCAGTTTTTCTTCACCCCCAATCAAGACTTTAATGCACTGCTGTCGTTTGACGCATCCAAAGACCGCGATGGCTTGTTTGCCGCCACGCTGCGGAGCATTCCAACCCAAGCCAACAATGCGGTGTCCAGTCTGAACGGGTCCACCAACATTGCCAACGGCGCCTCTTGCAATGGCCGCACCGTGAATATCGTCGGCAACAACGCAAAAGGACTGCCTGATGCCTCTGTGCCTGCCAGTTTGTCAACCAAACTCAATGGTTGGCCCTGTGGCGCTGCTGTCTTCAGCGGCACCACGGTGATTCGCAATGAAAAAGATTTGGCCAATTACGTCGACCCAAAGACTGGCCAAGCCTATGGCGACATTGCTGGCTTAGACCGCCAAATTGACCGCACGTCATTGACCATGAATAAGTATTTCAGCAATGGCTACACACTGACTTCACAAACTGCTTCCACACGCCAGCAGTCCAATGTGGGTGCAGATCAGTCCTACAACAACACACAATTTGTACCCTCTTTTTTGGGCGGCTCATCATGGACTTCCTATGACCGCGACAAACTTGCCTATTACTCACAAGAGATTCGGTTGAGCTCCGATGAAAAAGGCCCCTTGACTTGGTTGGTTGGCGGCTTTTTGTACCAAGAAGACGGTGAGGGTCTGACCGGTAATGGCGTGATTGCCAAGGACTCGGCAGGCAAGGTCATCACAGCGCCACAAGGCTTGACACCCAAGTCTGAATCGCACGTGCACAACGAAGCCTGGTTTGGACGGGTGCAATACGAACTGACCAATGCCGTTCGCGTCTCGGCTGAAGGTCGCTCCAGCACTGAGCGGGTGCAAGTTGGCGGCACCGCATTGGGCCTGGCCAGTTACACTGTGGGCACCTGTGTGGCGGGTCAAGTTTGCTACATCAAGGGCGACAAAACATTCAAAGACTTCGCACCTCGCTTTACCGTTGACTACAAACCCAGCAAAGACATGTTGGTCTACGCTCAGACGGCCAAAGGCAGCAAGAGCGGTGGTTTTAACACCACGCCCGGCTTGCCTGACAGCGTTTTCGCTTACAGCGGTGAAAAAATTAACTCCACAGAGGTGGGATTTAAAACGGTGCTCAACGGCGGAAAGATCGGCTTTAACGTTGCGGCGTTCAAGAACAACATAGACGGCTTGCAATTATCCAACCTGTCTACTGTGACGAACCCTTTCACTGGCCAACCGGCCACCACCACCATCGTCAACAACGTGGGCAAGGCGCTAACTCAAGGTTTGGAGTTTGACCTGTCTATGCGTGCCACAGATTGGTTGACATTGGCAGCCAATTACGCCTACACCGATGCCAAAGTCGTCGAGGGAACAGAGATCACCAATGGCACCGTTTTTGGTGGCAACATGTCGGCCGCCGGCTTCACTTTGCCCCGCACACCCAGGCACTCCGCAGCAGGATCTGCAGCTGTAGACTTCCCTATTGCAGGATCTGACAAACGTGCCTTTGGCCGCATTGATGTTGTGTACCAGTCGCGCCGTTACGCCGAAATTCAAAACATGATCTGGGCTGACCCTTTTACCCACGTCAATCTCTCGGCTGGCGTTCGTGCCAAAGGCTGGAAAGCCAATCTGTGGGTGAAAAATGCCACGAATGATCCCACATCGCTCAACGGCTTTCGTTACCTCGACCCCTCCACTTACCGCAGGTCTGCGGTTGACTTCTTGCCGCGCTTGCGCCAGATTGGTGCCACTGTCACTTATGACATATGAGTCAAGTCCAAGAGGCCTGGCGAAGATGTCTGCTGGCTGCTGGCTTAAGCTTGGGCCTGTCAGGGGCAGCCCAAGCGGCTTTATCGGATGATCTGCAACAGCTGATCACATGGTTTTCAGGCGAGTGGAACAACAACGAGCAAGTCTGGCAACAAAAAATTGATGCAACCGATGTCAATCTGTTGGTCAAGCAAGACTTGGTTGCGCATGTGCATGAGGTGGTAGTCCCATTGAAGCTGCCCCTGCTGGGCGAGCATGTTTTTTATGTTCAGCAGTCATCAGGCATGGAGCGCACCCAGATCAAAAATCAACGCCTACTGCGTTTTGAGGTTGACACGGCTGCCCAAGCCATTCGGCAAGAAAGCTTTGAGCTTAAAGAGCCGTCGCGGTTTGTCAATTTGCATTTGAAACCCGCTGAGCAGGCCGCACTGAAAAGCGAAGACTTGATCGCCGCGCCAATTTCTTGTGCCATGTATTGGCGCTACGATGCCACACTGAAAACATACAATGGCGCCAGCCAACCCGGGCAGTGTACTGACAAGGTGTTCCGGCAAGGCCAGGACCTTGTGGCCTCCCACTCGTCTACATTGAATTCGACTTTTCACTCATCCCTGTCTCAAACAAAAGATGCCAGCGGTCAAGTGCTGCAGGGCAACCTGACCGACACGGCTGTGCGCAGTCGAAAGGCGCGTTACTTTGAAGGCTGGTTGTGGTTTCGAAATGCGGGGCCTGGTGCTTTGCCTGAAGATAAAAACACCAGTTTCACGGCCAAGTACTTGATGCATTCAGAAGGTCAGCGCATGCCTGTGCTGTTCCAAGATGGCAGCCCCAGCCCTTACCTGATTGAACTTGCCACATTGACTTACCAAAACACGCGCAAGCCAGTGCTCAAGTTCACCCTGATGGACAGCGCCACATTGAAAACTTTGACCTATGTCTGGGCCAATGCAGATGCGCACACTATAGGGATGAACTTGGGTTGGTTTCAAGCCGGCGTGGCACATAAATCCAATCTTGTTTATGAAGGAAGTAAGTAATGATTGACATCATCAAACGCACCACCTTGATGGTTCGTGATGCAAACGCTGCAGCGCAGTGGTATGCCACAGTGTTTGGCATGCGCCGCTGGATGGATGTGCCTTTCACCCTTTCCGGGCAACAATTGGCCGCAGGCAAGAAGGGTGATCAAACGCGGCTCATCATCATGCAAGCTGAGCATGATGTGATAGGCATGATTGGCTTGCTTGAGTGGCTAGAGCCTAAGCAAGAATTTCCGGCAGAAGTGCCCACGCGCATCAGTTTTGGAGCGCCCATTTTTGTGGTGGCAGCCGTAGATTGCAGCGCCACCACCGAACGCGCACGGGCCAGCGGCTCTCATGTGTACTGCGAGCCCTACCCTTGGACAGTCACGGGTGCCAATGGCCAACCCAAGTCGATGATAGGCGCCAGCTTTTTTGACCTGGATGGTTATTTTTATGAAGTCAATGAGACGCTGACATGAACCTTCTTGCCTCCTTTGACGAACTGGCTCGGGGCAAAGTCATTGACGAAGGGCGCAACTTTCAATGGCGCGTGGCGCGCAAACCCTCTGGCGATCTGAGCCCAGCAGACTTTGAGTGGCACACAAGCGATATTCCAGAGCCTGGCCCGGGCCAGGTGCTGCTCAAGACGCACTACTTGGGCTTGGCGCCGGTGATGCGCATGTACATGCAGGGCACCGGTGCGGCTGGCGAAGCCGCTTTAAAACCTGGTGATGTGATCCACGGCCGCGGCGTTGCGCAGATTGTTCGTTCACGCCACCCTGATTGGGCAGAAGGTCAGATGGTGCAGGGGCAACTGGGCTGGCAGACCTACAAGGTCTCGGCCATGATCGCACAAGAAAAAATGTTCAAGGTGCCCCAGCAAGGCGTGCCTGCCATGCTCTCTTGTAAAACATTGAGCATGACGGGCTTGTCGGCTCACGCCGGCCTGTTCGCTTGCGGTGAGCCTCAGCGCGGCGAGACCTTGGTGCTGTCGGGCGCTGCCGGTGGCGTGGGCTCCATCGTCAGTCAGCTGGCGGCCAACGTGGTGGGCTGCGAGGTCATTGGCATTGCCGGTGGTGCCGAAAAATGTGCCCTTATTTTGGAGCAAGCCTGCACAGCTGCCATCGACTACAAAAAAGACAACATGGCAGAGCGCTTAGCCGCCTTGTGCCCGCAAGGCATTGACTGCTATTTTGACAATGTGGGAGGTCAGACGCTTTCAACCGTTTTGGACCATCTGGCCCTGCGCGCCCGCATCGTGCTATGTGGCTCGATTTCTGAGTATGCTTTAGAGCAACCTTTTGCTCTGCCCAACTACACCCGACTGCGCACCAAGGAGGCCCGAATGCAAGGTTTTTTTGTCTACAACCACATTGACAGATGGGAGTCCGTGATGAACGAGTTGACCAGTTGGATTTTGTCAGGGCAATTGCTGCCGAAAAATGACATCACGCAAGGCTTTGAGAACATGCCCAAAGCCTTAGCCCGCATGTATGCCGGGCTCAACCGCGGCGCAGCAATTTGCGATGTGCGCGGCGAACCCCAGGACTGGTCATGAGCGGCGTACGCTTTCAGCGGGGCAACCATGTGGTGGCCAACCTTGAGCGCGCCTTGACTTTCTACCAAGGCGTGCTGGGTTTTGAAGTGACCTACATTTTGCCTCCTAAAGCCGATAGCTATTCTTACCCGGTCTTTGACATACCGCGATCCGCCCAAATGCGGTTTTGCGCTCTCTCAACGGATACGCAAGAACGTGTCATGGCTTTGACTGAAGTCACTGGCGTGGCCTTAACCGCACTGGCGCATCCTAGACGTTCGGCTATCGTGCTAGAAATTCAAGATCCCGATGCAGTGATGGCCGGCGCACGCGGCTTGGGCCTTCAGGTCTACGATGAAGAAATTTTGAAAACCCAAGACGGCCGCACCGGCCGCGAAATTGGGATCGTCGACTTTGACGACAATTTGGTGGTGATCTACAAAATCAATGGAGCGACAAGCACATGAACGAACAACCTTGGCCTGCCTCTCGCACAGCTTGGTCGATGGTCATTTTATTGACCATTGCTTATATTTTTTCATTTGTCGATCGAGGCATTTTGGGGCTGTTGATCGAGCCCATCAAGGCTGATTTGCAATTGAAAGATGAAGACTTGGGTTATCTGATTGGCCCGGCCTTTGCTTTGTTTTACGCCACCATGGGCTTACCTTTAGGCTGGTTGGCTGACCGGCGCCGGCGCACATGGATCGTGGCTGCAGGCATTGCCCTTTGGTCTGCCGCTACGGCTGCATCGGGTTTGGCTCGCGGCTTTTGGCATTTGTTTTTTGCGCGAATGGGCGTGGGTGTGGGAGAGGCAACGCTCAGTCCTTGTGCGATGTCCATGATTGGCGACAGTTTTCCGCCCGAGCGAAGGGGCAAGCCCATCGCTGTTTACTCTGCCGCACTTTCTTTGGGTGCTGGCATTGCCTCGCTCATTGGCGCGCTGGTTTTGACGTGGGCCAAGACATCGAGCAGCATTGACTTGCCGCTGATCGGTGCCACAAAGCCTTGGCAATTTGCGTTTCTCGTTGTTGGCTTGCCAGGCTTGTTGTTGGCTGTCGCCTTCTTTTTCATACCCGAGCCCTTGCGCCGTAAAACTGAAGCAGGCCAAGCGCAAGCAGTCACTGGCTTTGCCGACAGCTTAGGCCACGTCAAGCGACACAGTGGCGCCTTTGTAGGTCTGTTCGCTTTGATTTGCGTGATGACCATCATCGCCTACAGCCATGGTTTCAATGCCAGCGCGTTCGCACGCCGTTATGACTGGCAGCCTCGCGATTACGCTTGGGTCAATGGCTGGATGACCCTAACCATTGGGCCCATGACGGTGGCCACTGCGGGCATCATGTGCGATCGCTGGCGCAAGGCGGGACTACACGACGCGCCATTTCGCGTGCTGTGGATCGGCTTTGTTGTCATGTTGATCAGTTCGGTGTTGGCCCTGATGATGCCCACCGCCTTTTTGGCTTTTGTGATGTTGGGCTTGGGCACGGTGGGCATTGGCACCATGAGCGTTACCGGCATGGTCTGTCTTTTGGACATTACCCCAGCGGCCATTCGCGGTCAGGTCGTGGCGCTTTATTACATGGTGATCAGCATTACCGGCTTGGGCTTAGGGCCGACATCGGTGGGGTGGTTGTCCACGCGGGTCTTTGGGGAAGCCAATCTGCACTTGGCGGTGTCTGCCGTGCCATTGTTGTACGGCTTGATCCCATTTTTCTTAATACCCGCCATACGCCGAAAGTATCTGGCTGAGTTGGAGCGCACGCAGCAAGAAAGAAAACCCTGACCATGACCGACGCCACCAGCCTGCCTACGCGCAACCCCAGAATCGGCGCTAGTGACTATTTGATGCCCGTCTACAACGCAGCGCAAGTGGCCGATGTGGCAACTGCATTGCGTCAGGCACAAGCAGATTGGGCTGCGCTTTCACTGCAGCAGCGCTTGGCATCATTGTCTGAATTGGTTGATGCCATTGAAGCCGACCGAGAAGCGCTTGTTCAGGCCTTAAGCCAAGATACGGGGCGCCAGCACGAGTCTGTGATGGAGGTCAATGGCGTTCAAAATACTTTAAGGCGTTGGCTTGCCACGGCACCCGCGCTGATGTCCCATGAGGCGCCCAGGCGCTCCCAAGTGACCAGCATTTTGATTGAGCAGCACAGGCGGCCTTACGTTTTAGCAGGCGTGATCAGCCCTTGGAACTTCCCGTTGATGCTATCCATGATCGACGCCATCCCTGCTTTGGCAGTGGGCTGCGCGGTGATGGTCAAGCCTTCCGAAGCCACACCCCGTTTTGTGCCGGTTTTTCAAAAAACCATTGCACGGGTTCCCGCCTTGTCCAAGGTCTTGGGCTTTGTGACAGGCCCCGGCCAGACCGGGGAGGCACTGATTCGCAACAGCGATTTGATTTGTTTTACCGGCAGTGTGCGTACCGGTCGGCGCATCTGTGAGTTGGCTGCGCAATGCTTTATCCCTGCGCACTTGGAGTTGGGCGGCAAAGACCCCGCCATCGTGTGCGCAGATGCCGATATCGCGCAAGCCGCACGGGCCTTGGCCTGGGGGAGCATGGTCAACGCCGGTCAAAGTTGCCAATCGATCGAGCGCTGCTATGTGCACCGCAGTATTTTTGCGCCCTTTGTAGCCGCACTGCAGCTGGAGGTTTCGGGCCTCAAGAGCAATTTCTTGGAAATTGATCAAGGGCAAATTGGGCCGATCATCGCGGGGGTGCAAGCACCGATTGTGCAAAGACATTTATCGCAGGCATTGTCACAAGGCGCCAAAGCTGTGGTCGGCGGACAAGTGCGCGAACACCATGGCGGTCTTTGGTGTGAGCCTACTGTGCTGGTGGATGTCACACCCGAGATGGCCATCATGACGGAAGAAACGTTTGCCGCTATTTTGCCTGTGATGCCTTTTGAGACAGAAGAGGAAGCAGTGCAATTGGCCAATTCAAGCATTTTTGGTTTGTCAGCCTGTGTGTTTTCACGCGACATCGAGCGTGCCAAAAACATCGCCGCGCAACTGCACGCGGGGGCTGTCTCGATCAACGATGCCTCGTTGACTGCGATCGTGCACGATGCTGCCAAGCAGTCTTTCAAGGCCTCTGGGCTGGGCGGTTCGCGAATGGGGGCCCCCAGCCTTCAACGCTTTTACCGTCAGCAGGCTTTCATGATCAAAGACGGTGGTGCAGATTCACCCTGGTGGTACCCCAAAGCCACAGACTCGCAGATCACCTAAGCCCACCTCAAGGCGCAGGCACACACTCCAGCCACGCACCGGGCGAGATCTCCTTCAAGCCCCGCATTGCTGCGTTGCCATTGGGCGTTTGAATGGTGATCCAGGCCAAGCCTTGGGGCAGTGCGCCCCTTGGGGCAGTGCCAACTTGAGCGTCTATCACCTCGTCAATTTCAAACAAACAGCTTGCCTCAAATTGCAAAGTCGCCACCGGCCAGCGCTTGTCAACCGGGTGTCCCAAGGCGCGGTTGAGCACCGTGATCTTGGTGTCAAAGTGCAACGCAGCCAACGGCTTGAGCCCCTCGCAGGCCAAGACCGCAGCTTGCCTTGAGGGTGCTGACATCACGGCGATGAAGAGCTGCCCCAAGTCGGCGTTTGCAGGCAGGTCACTGGACTGGGGGATCGAGAAAGGCGGCACCGGCGCCTTGACTTGCGTCAGGTACAGCATCTCTCCTGCCGGCCCAATCAATTGCATCGCTCGAATGTTGGGGCTGACGTCCAAGTCTGCTGGCGGCCCCACCACCTCAAAGCCGTTGGCAGGCAAAGTGGCGGCCAAGGCATCTACGTCACGCACCAAAATTTCAAGCGCCATCCAACCGTGCGTTTGACGCGTGGGCCTTGCCGGTGCGCCCGGTAATTCTATCATCCGAAGCAAGCTAGGCCCACCTGCTTGTGGCGCAAGCTCCAGCATGATTCGCCCAGCCAACTGGGGTTGCCCCCAGTCAGCCGCAACTTGCTTGCTGATTGATCCAGTCGCACCTGGGCGAAGGCCTAAAGACGCATAAGCCGATACCATGGCCGGCAGGTCAGAGACAATGAGCGTTGCGTGCCGCAGTGGCCCTGCTCCCTCGCTATGAACTTGCGCCATGTCTCATCTCCTTTAAACTTGTCCGGACGTCTTTTTCAGTTTAACCCAGCGCCGCCTAGGCGCTTACATTGATTGACTTGCCATGATTGAATTCGAACTCAACGATGGGATCGCACACATCACCATTGATCGTGCAGAAAAGAAAAATGCATTCACACAACAGATGTGGCGCACGCTTGCGCAGCACTTTGAAAATTTTCAAGCTGCCTGGCTGGCAAAAGCCGACCATGCGCCCAGGGCCGTGATCCTGCAAGGTGTACCGGGGGCTTTTTGCGCTGGGGCCGACATTCAAGAGCTCCATGCTGCGCTGCAAGACCCCTTGGCCATGGCCTCCAACCAAGCTGCAGTGCTGGCAGCGGGCCTGGCACTGACCAACCTGCCGATACCAACCATGGCCGTGATTGACGGTCCATGCTTTGGCGGGGGCTTTGCGTTGGCAGCGGCATGTGATTTCCGAATCGGTTCTACCCGCTCTTCATTCGCCATCACACCCGCCCGGCTAGGGTTGCTCTACGGCTTAGAGGACACACGCTTGGTGGTCCGGCTGATTGGCGATGCCAAAGCCAGACGCATGCTCATGCGCAGTGAGCGCGTTGACGCCGCCAAGGCGTTCGATTGGGGTATTTTGGATGCTCTGGTTGAGCCCGGCGCTTTGGCCGATTTGTCAGCGCAGCGCGCCCAGGAAATGGCCCGCAGTTCGCGCACCTCCATGGCGGGGATCAAAGCCACTTTGGGCTTGCTGTCCAACCTCAGCCATACGCCTGCAGGGCAGTTGCGCGCAGATTTTGAATCGGCCTTTCGCGGGCCTGACTTTGCTGAAGGCGCCCAGGCCTTCATAGATCGGCGTGAGCCCAATTTTTAGTTGAAACTTTAAAAAGGTTTGACGGCAGCAAAGAATGCCACCGACAAAATTCCGACCCAATAGCAGTATGCAATTTTGCGCCCAAAGGCAATTGATTTTTCCAGCTGCCTTTCCACCTCTGGGGACGATCCTTCGGTGGCCAAACGGCGAAACAACACCGTCCACTCACGCATGATAAAGCGCAGCAGCAGGCCCAAAACCAGCATCAAAGAGTAGACCAGTATTTTGGCCGAGTACCACAGCATACCGGGCTCCGCCAAGAAGGGGCCGTAACCCAAAAGTGAAGACAGGGCAGAAAGAAACAACAAGGGAATCAGAACAAATCGAATCGCCTCGTCCATCTTGGTCAAACGGATACCGATGTCCGTCTCACGGAAAATGAAGGCCGACCAACACAGCGCCAGCCAAGCGATGCACAAGACCCACATGATGGTCAAGGCAGACCCACCGTACGGCTGAATGGTCCAAATATTGCCCATGTGCAAACCCAATGGCAACAGCATGATGATGCCGGTGCGTGCCAAGATGTCAATTCGGTATGCGGTTTCCATGTGGCGCCGCCGCTCCTCCAAGGGCAGTTTGTGGTTGACCACGTTGTAGGATGTCTGAAAGACACCCCACTCACCGCCCAGCCAATACACCATGCAAACAATGTGCAGCCATTTCAAAATTCCCAACTCATAAGCACCCATATGCCGCTCCTTTGATTGCCACTGACTTTGCAACTTTTGCTCTGACGGAAGTATACTGGTTGTCCGGACAAATTTTCAACACGTACTCTGGAGAAATTTTCCCATGAAGCACCGCAGCCTGCGAGGAACCATCCGCTACACCAGCGCCAAACCCGAGCGCATGGGGCACGAGCGTGGCCGAGAGTACTTCATCATGACCGATCAGGCCGACGGTGTACGCGTGGTCCACGCTCACTGCGAAATTGACGATGCACCGAATGTGATTCGCGATGTGGTGCTCAGCCTAGACCCTCAAGGCCGGCCCATCGATTGTTCGGTTCGCTTGACCGTGGGTGACCAATACGAAGGCACGGGGTTGATGCGTTTTACCGACACCTGTGCCGAGTGTGAGGCTTACAACCGCAAGTCCGGACGCTCTTCCCAGCGCATTGAATTGACCGCGCCCATTCGTGCATTGGGCGCGCACCCCATTTGCGGCGACGCCTTGATTTTGCGGTTGTACGATTTGTCCAAAGGCCCAGGACGCGAGTTCTTCCCCAACCTGATGCTCACCTCGCCAGACCACCGAGGGGCGACAGGCCCCATGCTTTTTCCACTGGGTTTTGGCTTAGAGTTTGTTGGCGCCGAAAGCATTTCCGTCGGTGCTGGCAAGTTTGAGTCTTTGCATTTTCGATATGTTGACACCGCGGGCCAATTGCCGCAAGAGCATCCCCCTTACGATGTGTGGTGCAGTGCCGATGGCAATTACATTTACCTCCAAGGCGGCGTGGGCGGCTACATGCAGACACGCTATGAATTGGTTGAATTGACAGGGCTTTGATCACAGTGTGGCGCAAGCCAGAAAGGCAGAAGCATTCATGAGCACCTATATGATCGTGCAAGCACGCATCACCGATCCAGAGCGATTCAAAGACTACACCGCCGTGGTACCGGCTTTGGTCGCACGCTTTGGCGGTCAATACCTGATTTTGGCAGGCCACACCGAAGTGTTGGAGGGCGATTGGCCGCAAGTCAAAACCGTTGTCAGTCAATGGCCCGACAGCAGCGCAGCCAAAGCTTTTTGGGATTCGCCTGAATACCGTCATGCGTGCAGCCTGCGTGAAGGCGCCGGTGAATTCACCGTCGTTTTGATAGACGGCTTGGGTGCGGCGCCAACGCCGACTGCGAAAGCAGTCCCATGAACAATGCCGCCACTTCAGATACCTTGCACGAAGTCCAGCCCTACGTTGCGTTAGCGCTGCAAACGCCTTGCCACGCGATCAACCGCGCACCCGATACGGCCACTGCGCGTGAATGGATGCGCAGCAACATCCTTCGCGTGGGACAACAAATTCATGCGTCCAAACAGTTCATCGGCCCAGAGGTGCGCTTGGTCGTCTTGCCTGAGTATTTCGCCTCCAGTTTTCCCTTGGGTGATCCCTTACCTGTCTGGGCCGAGCGCGCCGCTTGGCACCCCGAAGGGCCGGAGTATGCCGCTGTCGCACAGATGGCCGTCAAGTCGCAGGTTTTTATTTCCGGCAATTGCTATGAGCTTGATGCGCACTTTCCTGGCTTTTACTTTCAAACCAGTTTCATCGTGGACGACACAGGCAAGACAGTGCTGCGCTACCGACGCCTGATTTCCATGTTTGCGCCAACCCCGCACGATGTGTGGGATCGTTATCTTGAAATTTATGGACTGGAGGCCGTCTTCCCTGTGGCCCACACCGTGTTGGGACGATTGGCCTGCATCGCATCAGAAGAAATTCTTTTCCCTGAGATTGCTCGGGCATTGGCACTGCGAGGTGCTGAGGTTTTTCTGCACTCCACCAGCGAGCCGGGCAGTCCTGATCTGACCCCTAAAGATGTTGCCAAAAGGGCTCGCGCGTATGAAAACATGGCTTGGGTGGTTTCGGCCAACAGCGCTGGCATTTTGAACACCGACTTTCCAGCGCAATCGACCGACGGCATGTCCAAGGTGATCGATCACAAAGGCCAGGTCAGGGCCGAGGCCGGCTTTGGCGAGTCGATGGTGGCCAACGCCGAGATTGACATAGCGGCGGTGCGCCGCGCACGCGCAAAACCGAACATGACCAACTTGCTTTCGCGGCAACGCTTGGAGTTGTTCAGCGCCCTCTACACTGGCTCGGTCTATCCAGCCAACAGCATGCTGGACGCGCAAGGCGCGCCGCAAGTTCCTAACCGATCTCACTTCAGTGCCACCCAGAAGCGCGCGTTGCAAGCGCTGCACGATCGGGGCGTGCTGGCCGACCCACCAGGTCGTTGATTCGACGACATGACGCAAGTTGCCGCCATTGTCCAGCGCACGGCCGTTGAGCGGCTGGCGCAAGCTGTTTGCGCCATCCAGGCAGATGCGCCTATGTTGGCCAAAGCTTCATTGCACTTACTCGATTGGCTTGGCTGCGCAGCACACGGCAGCACAAGCCCGCAGGGTTTGGTTTTTGGGCGTTGGCTTGAACTGCAAGCGCTTGGCCCTCACCCCACTTTAGCGGGCCGCAGCTCAGATGCCGCTGCCGCTGCGGCCTATCATGGCGCTTTGGGCAGTGCCCTGGAGATGGACGATGTGCACCGCAGCTCCATCTTGCACCCTGGCCCCGTGGTGATTCCAGCTGCGTTGGCCGCTTCAGGGCCACAGACATCAGGCGCGCAGTTGCTAAGGGGCATTGTCTGCGGCTACGAAGCTATGATTCGCGTAGGCCGGGCGCTTGGGCCATCCCACTACAGGTACTGGCACACCACCTCCACCGCCGGCAGTTTTGGCGCAGCGGCGGCGGCAGCATCCGTCATGCACCTGGACCTCGATCGCACGGCGCAAGCTTTGGCAATTGCCGGCACGCGCAGCGGCGGTCTGTGGCAAGTTCGCCATGAACCGAACATGGGGAAAGCTTGGCACACAGCGAGTGCTGCCCGTGAAGGCTTGACAGCTGCACAATTGGCCAGCGTCGGTTTGACCGGCCCTTTGGGCGTTTTGGATGGGCCCTCAGGATGGTTTGCAGCAACCGCACCAAAAGCCGATGTGGGCATGGTCGATCAAGCGCGGCCAACCCCTTGGCTAGACGATATGAGCATCAAACCTTGGCCAGCATGTCGGCACGCCCACCCGGCCATGGATGCCTTTCGCCAAGCCGCAGCGGGGCGCATTTTAAAACCCTCACTGATTCACAAAGTGGAAGTTTTCAGCTACGCCGATGCCCTGCGATTTTGCAATCAACCCTTGCCAGTGACCGAAGTCCAAGCACGTTTTTCAATCCAACATGCTTTGGCTGCTTGGGCGCAGTGGGGTGAACCTCAGCTTGCCCATTACCACGCGCAAGCTTTGAGTCACCCCCTTGTGCGAGCCCTCCGCAAACGCATTTCAGTCACCCAAGATCGCAGCTTAGAGCTGCGTTACCCGCAGCACTACGGCGCGCGTGTTTGCATTTATTGGAGAGACGGCACAAGCAGCCAAGCTTTGGTCCATGATACCTATGGCGACCCGGACCAGCCTTTGGCTGTCTCGGCCTTACGAGCCAAGGCACAAACACTCATGGGCGCTGCCGCTTGGTCCAATACCCGCATTGAAGCGGCCATCACGGCGTCTGAAAATTTAGCGTCTGCGCCCACGCTCAATGCCTTGTTCAAAGTGATTCAACCATGAAATTGGAAGATGCTTTGCTGGACCACGCTCAGGCCATCGCCTGGTCCGATTTGCCCGCCTCGGTCGTGCAAGCAGCCATCACTTTTATCACCGACTCGATCGGGGTTGCCGTGGCTGGTAGCATGCATCCTCGTTTGACGCAAGTCACATCTGCTGCCCAAAGTTGGGGACAAATTGTCAGCCCGAACATGCACTCGGAATTCGGCGCAACGTATGGCGCGCGCCAGTGGCACAACGGCGAACTGTGGCCCGCCCCCAGCGCAGCCATGCTCAACGCCTATCAAATCCACAACCAAGAATTTGACTGCGTGCATGAGAGAGCCGTGGTCCACGCGATGGCCGCCATTTTGCCTGCGCTGGTAGCACACAGCGAGCGCTTAAGTCAAGCCGGAACACCCGTTACAGGCCCCGCATTGATCGAGTCGCTGGTGTTGGCGGTCGATGTGGCATGCACCATAGGCATTGCACAAATTGCACCGATGCGGTTTTTTCGTCCCGCCATGTGCGGCGCATTGGGCGCCGTCATCGGGTTAGCCAAACTCAGTGGCTGCTCGCGTACGCAGACCGCCGACGCTTTGGGCATCGCCTACAGCCAGTTGGCTGGCACCATGCAAGCCCACACCGAGGGCTCGCCGATGCTGGCATTGCAAGTGGGCCTTGCCTCGCGCACGGCAGTGGTCTCGCTTGACTTGGCCTTGGCGGGCTTTAGCGGCCCTCAAAACGTGCTGGGAGGGCCCTTTGGTTACTACGAACTATTTGATGCCCCTTTAGCACCCCGGCGCGCACAAGTTCAAGATGTGTTTGCCCAGTTGGGGCACGTTTGGCGCATCAGTGAGCTCAGCCACAAACCCTTCCCTACTGGCCGAGCAGGTCATGGCGCGCTGGACGGTTTGAGTGTTTTGATGCAACAACACGGGTTGACGGCCAGCCAGGTGGCTTCCGTTGAGTTGGCTGCACCGCCTTTGATTGTGCGACTGGTCGGCCGGCCCGCCAAAGTCGACATGGACGTGAACTATGCTCGCTTGTGTTTGCCTTATTTGGTGGCCACTTATTTGCTTGAAAAGCGCGTGAATTTGGACGACTTCAGCGCCGAGTCCTTGCGTCACCCCGGGCGCCTTGCGTTGGCACAAAAAGTATGTGCCGTGCCAAATGCCTGCATCGACCCCAATGCCTTGAGCCCCCAAAGTTTGCTCGTGCGCACACACGATCAACGCAACTTGACAATTGACTTGCCTGCCGTGTTAGGGCACCCACTGCGCCCACTTTCTCCTGCCGCACAACGCGCCAAATTTGATGCCTGCTGCGCTCATGCAGGAATGAGTTTAGCGAATGCAGATCGTTTGCATGCCAGCTGCTGCGCCTTGGCACAAGTGGACGATATCCGTGACTGGGTCCGCTTGATGCCTGAGCCAGTTGGCAACAAATAACAAAGGCCAACACGCAAAATTACCCCGAAGCCCACTTTTTATACTGATCCCAGATGAACCATCTTTCTTACTTTGAATCCTTCGATATTCGGCAAATTTTGAGCGACTATCCGCTGGGCGATGACTTCACGCTCAGGCTTGCCAAGATCAGCCGTGATGCGCTTTTTGACTTACAAAACCAACGCTTTCAAAAGCTGATGGCGCGTGCTTGGCAAATCCCGTTTTACCAACGCTTGTGGGGTGCAAAGGGCTTGGTTCCAGCGGATATTTCAGGCTTGCATGACATCACCCGACTGCCCACATTTGGCAAACAAGACATCATGGACAGCGTGGCATTGACACCACCATTGGGTGATTTTCATGGCGCTGATATTCCCATCAACGGCAGTCGCTGGCCCATGATTTTGCACACCACCAGCGGCACCACCGGGCAGCCTCAACCTTTGCTGTTTAGCCCCAAAAGCCGAGAAATTCAAAGCCTGCTGCTGGCCCGTATTTATCGAATGCAAGGCCTTCAAGCGCAAGAAGTTGTGCACTCTGTTTATGGCCACGGCATGATCAATGGCGGCCACTATGTGCGTGAAGCGATTTTGCATTTCACCAACGCTTTGTTGATCACCCCTGGCACGGGTGTGGAGACGCCCTCTATCAAGCAAGTTGAATTGATGCGTGACTTTGGAGTGAATGTTGTGGTTGGATTTGCCGACTACATCAAGCGCTTGGCCGACGTGGCACGCGAGCAAGGCATCACGCCTGGCAAAGACATTCCCGTCAAGCGAATCTGCGGTCACTTGGGCCGCGAGTCGCGTGAGACATTGTCACAGGCTTGGGGTGGCGCAGAGTTGTACGATTGGTATGGTGTGGGAGACACCGGGGCCATTGCTGGGGAGGGGCCCGATCACGACGGCCTGTACCTGATGGAGGACGCCCAGTATGTGGAAGTGGCCGACGTTGAAACAGGCCTTCCAGTCCCACCAGGCGATGTGGGCGACATCGTCGTCACCTGCCTTTACAAAGACGATATTTACCCCATCATTCGCTTTAACACGCATGACATCACGCAAGTCATCACAAGGCCCTCGTCGCTGGGCTTTAACTTCCAAAGAATTGCAGGCTTTTTGGGCCGCAGCGACAATATGGTCAAACTGCGCGGTATCAATATTTTCCCGCAAGCCATGGGGCCGATCTTGGAGGAGCGAGCCGATTTTACGGGGGAATTTTTATGCACTGCTTTGCGCGACGCGGCGGGCCGCGATGAGTTGATCGTGAGCATCGAGACGCATGGCGAAAGAAACCCAGCCCATGCGCAAGCTTATCGCGAATTGCTCAAACGCAAGTTGGGCGTTGAGATACAAGTGGAGCTGCTGGCCCCCAAAGCATTGGCCGAATTGACGGGCATCGAGAGCCGCCAAAAACCCATTCGTCTGATTGACAAACGCTTTGCTTGACCCTGCCATGTTGAATTCACTTTCGATGCAAGACCTCAGCGCGCAATCACACGCGCTTTCAAGCGGCGTTTGCACCAGCCTTGAATTGACCCACACTTTGTTAAAGCGCATTCATGCGCGCAACCCTGTGTTAAATGCTTACCTGCACATCGATGATGAAGGTGCCCTGCGTGATGCTGCAAAGAGCGATGCACGGCGCAAACATGGCAAGCTGCTTGGGCCTCTGGATGGACTGAGCTTGGCAGTCAAAGATAACATCGATGTGATGGCCATGCCCACCACTGCGGGCATGGCCACGCGGCGCGCACGCATGGCCACCCGTGACTCTTTTGTGGTGCGCCAACTTCGGCAAGCAGGCATGCTGGTCATGGGCAAGCTGAACATGCATGAAGCAGCATTGGGCGCCACCAACGACAACCCTCATTTTGGGCGCTGCGAGAATCCGCTGCGTGCCGGCTTCACACCCGGCGGCTCCAGTGGCGGGTCAGCCACCGCTGTGGCGGCTGGGCTGTGTGCATTGGCCCTTGGCACTGACACAATGGGCTCAGTGCGCATCCCTGCTGCCTACTGCGGCGTGGTCGGATTCAAAGCCAGTTTTGGCAAAGTCTCGACGCAAGGCTCGGTGGCCTGTTGCCGATTGCTGGACCACATCGGCACCTTGACACGATCACAGCGCGATCTGGCATTGGTCCTGCCGTCAATCAGTGCCTATGATTCAGACTGTCCAGATGCGCGCCAAGTGCCTGCTTTTCAAGCCCTCCAACGCCCACGCTTTGTCGCCGCCTCTGATATCGAATCGTTGGGTGTCACGTTAGATGTGGCCAGCGCCTACCGCAAGGCCTTAACGGCTTTGCGACAGCGCGGTGACGAGGTCTGTGAAATCAGCTTGACAGACTATCCGTTTGGTCGCGCAAGGCGCGCTGGCCTCATTTTGGCTGAAGCTGATTTGCTGATTGAACACCGGGCAGATTGGGCGCAGCATCCTGACCTGTTCTCACCTGACCTTGCCCGCTTCATGCGTCACGGCGAACAACAGACGACCACCACATTGGCGCAGTCACTGCAAGACTATGCTTTGGCCAAAGAAGAGACTGAACGCTGGTTTGAGCACGGAGATGTGATGCTGCTGCCCACGGCGCCGCAATGTGCGTTTTCATTTGAGACGCCAGCACCCGTCAACCAAGCCGACTTCACCGCCATTGCCAATATGGCGGGCCTGCCCGCCATGAGCACCCCGCTTGCGGCAGAACAAAGTCAATTGCCAAGCGGTCTGCAGTCCATTGCACCCATGGGACATGAAAACACTCTCTTATCGCTTCATTTAAATGGAGTTTGCACAGCATGAAACTGCAAGGCTTGCGCGTGTTAGATCTGTCGCAATTTTTACCAGGCCCCCACTTGACCATGATGATGGCCGACCACGGTGCCAACGTCATCAAAATCGAGCCCCCTCAAGGTGAGCCCGTGCGCAATGTGGGCTTGTCTGAAAACGGCCACAGCGTTTGGTTTCGCAACACACACCGCCACAAACGTTGCATCGTTCTGAACCTCAAAGCGCCTCAAGCGCGTGATGTTTTCCTGAAATTGGCGTGTGATGCCGATGTCATCGTTGAAGCATTTCGACCTGGCGTGGTGGATCGTCTTGGCATCGGCTATGAAGACGTGCGCGCCGTCAACCCACGCATTGTGTATTGCGCCATCAGCGCCTTTGGCCAAGTCGGGCCATTGGCGCACAAAGCGGCGCACGACATGGCTGTGCAAGCTGAAGCCGGCCTGTTGTCTGTCAACTTGGGTGCTGACGGTCAGCCCGCAATTCCGGGCGTACCCGCTTCGGATATGGCCGCTTCACTGATGGCTTTGTCCGGCATTTTGATGGCGCTTTTTCGGCGAGAAACTTCAGGGCTTGGCGACTACATCGACATGTCCATGTATGACGCGTTGCTGGCCTGGACGCCCAACGTGATGGGGCCGGTTTTTGCTGAAGAGCGTGCGCCGGTTGTGAAGGACGAACGCTCTTGGGGCGGCTCGTCTTTCAACGCCATCTACGCCTGTGCAGACGACAGACATTTGGCGCTGGCTGGAGGTGAACCTAAATTTGTCAAAGCACTGCTGACTGCGCTCGAAGGGCAAGCGCTCATCCCCATTGCGCTGCAGCCACCGGGCGCAGCGCACGAGCCTGTGCGGGCTTTCTTGCGCGAGCGCTTTGCGCAAAAAACACTGGCCCAATGGCAAGCTTTATTGGACCCTTTAGACCTTGCTTGGGCCCCTGTGCGCAGCTTGCACGAGGCCATCAACAGTGCGCACGCAGCGGCCCGCGGCTTGCGCATTGAGCAGCCCAACGGGCAAGCCCATTTAGGCTTACCTATCAAGTTTCGCTACGAGCCCGGCCAGCTCAACGGCCATCTTGACGCACTTGGCGCTTCCACCCAAGAGGTGTTGCAAGAAGCTGGCTACACCCCAGCCCAAATTGAATCCTTGCGAAGTGCTGGGGTTTTAAGCTGAGACACGCTCAGGCCGTTATCAGTGGCCAGGTTTTTCTGCATTGGCGCCCAACTCTTCGATGATCAATTCAAGAGAGGGATCTTGCACCCCGGCCATGGCTTGAACGTCTTGATCGACCACACGCAGCACTCGGGCGATGTAATTGCGGCCCCAATCGTTGCGATCAGTCTGCGCCTTTGCATCGGGCTGAAACGCTTCAATTTCTGCCGCGCTCAAAATGCCTTTTTGTGCCAGCAAACGCTCTAAGGTATCAATGCGCTCACGCGCCACCGCCAATTCAGCAGCCACGCTCATTGCAATGGACATGACGCGCTCAACCGCCGGATCGTCCAAAAATTGTGGTCGCTTGCCTTTGGCACGGCGATTGGCCATGACCACGGGGTCTAGATTTTCAGGCTCTTGAAGGTGGGCGCTGCTCATGCTGGGGCTCCTGATTTGATCGCACCGAAGGCCGTCCACTTGGGCGTACGGCCGTAATCCTCATGTGAGCCAGCCTCAGACCCCGCCGGTGCGGGAAAAAGTGTGCGATCGACCTTGGCTTGCATCGTGGTTTCAAAGTACGCGCCACTTGGAAATCCGCTTTGCGTCATCAACGCGTCCAGATCAACCTCATGCATGCGTGTCCAAAATGGCTCGTTGTTGTTGTAGCTGTCCCAATCACGCATGAACGCTTCAAACGGCGCCATATTTTGGTACTGCGGTTGCTCCAAATGCAGGGTTAGTCCACCAGGTGCTAAAACGCGGTGAACCTCTTTCATGATCCGCGGCATGGCTTTGGTGGAGGTCTCATGCCAAAACATGGCGGTGGTCACCAAGTCAAATTCACCTTCTTGAAATGGCACCGCCTCGCCACTGGCTTGCTGAAATTCGATATTGCCAACACCCAAAGACACAGCTCTTGCATGCCCGTATCTGAGCACCGGGGCTGCCGTGTCAATGGCCACCACCTGCGCATCGGGATAGGCTTGCGCCAATGGCACCGCGTTGTGGCCAATGGTGCATCCAATGTCCAAGATGCGTTTGAGTGACCACCCAGGCTTGTTCTTTTTGAGCCAATCCACCACCGCCTGTCCTCCACCATCGGAGTAACTGCCCAAGGCGCCAGCCGTGGTCACAAACAAGCCTGCATCGTAATTAGCCCCCGGGGCAATGTCGCGTGCCACTTCTTCTGTGTGGTAATTGCCCGGCATGCAATGGATGTCCACCACGCTGGCGTAGCGCGGCTGCACAATGCTGCTGTCCAGCTTGAGCGTGCTCGCGCCTTCGTTGATTTTGTCAGCTGCGGCTCTGAGCTGCGCCAATTGCCGAAATACGACGCTGCGCCCAGCTTGCTGACGCTGCTCCATGGTGTTGCGGCGCAAGGCACTCCAGAGTTGGTAATGCAAATCTTTTTGCATCGCCTTGCGCACCTCATGGCGGTCTGCTGGCTGGCGGCCATGCTCGGCTGCGAAAGCCGGCGCAACTCGCGTGTCATAGGCGAGCTTGACCCCGGGCTGCACCGCTTGCGCCAGATGCATGTTCAGCCGCATCAAGAAATCAAACCGAGCCACCTCGTCATGTGTCGCATTGGGAAACACCGCGTGCCGGCCAATTTGCCGCCAGCTGGGCTGGGGGGGTGATGGGTTTGTCATTGGAAAAGTTCCTTCCATATGTCTCTAGCCCTCAAGAGCGGGGCATGAATTGATGATAACATCGGTTCGTTTTCAGTTGTACGGACAACTTTAACTTTTTTGATCTGGATCAGCTGCCTCCTTCCAGGTCCCGCCTTGAATCAGGAAACCACATGTCACTTCATCCTCGACACATCGCTCTTTGGGCCATGCTGGCTGGCTTTTGGGCTGGCACACTGGGCTTTTCCGGCAATGCCGCAGCCTTGGACTTGAGCTCAGCTACCGGACAGTTAGACTCGTTCATGCGCATGCGTGCGAGCAACGACGGGCGCGAGGCCTTTGCCAACTGGTGGGTCACCCTGTTCGCCGTGGTGCCCGGTGAGCGGCCACGCCCTATCATGCGGCTCGACGGCTTTAACGTGGGCCGCTTTGTCAAGCTCGAAGACGGCAGTGCGCAGTTCATCACTCGGGAGGTGGCTTATTACAAAGACCTGGCCAGCGGGGAAGTCCTGAGCAAATGGGTTAACCCCTTCACACAAGAAACCAACACTGTTGTGCAAGTCGCCAACGACCCCGTCAACTCTCGCTACTCCGCCACCAAGCCAGGCGAGGTGGGTCGCTTTCCATTCATGCAAAGCGGCAACGACATTTTTTTAAGGCTTGATATTCCGCTGGCCTACCCCAACGCACTGCTGCCTGCCGAATTTCCTGCTGAGTCCACCGGGCCGACCTATTTGGCGTCTGAGCATTTCACTTTTTTCGCCAAAGCCTCCGACCTGAACAATACCCAAACGAGCAGCGTACCACTTACCTACTCATGGTCTCGCACCGGTCCGTGGTTGCCTTGGATGAAAATGGGCACCCGCCCTGGCTACCTGCTCTACAGCGGGCATGGTAAAAAGTTTTCCAGCTTCGCCGAGCTGCCCCTGGATCTGCAAGAGTACACGCGCTCGCACTATCCACAGTACCAAAGTTCACCCACAACCTTTACAAGTCCGAACGAAACCAGCTGGACTTACTACAAAAAGCAGCAAGGCAACAAAAAGTGAGGTCTTCTGTGAAGACCGCGGGCACATGCAGCTTGTTGCTCATTCATTTGACAGCTTCATGCCCAAACAATTAAGCCCCCAAGACCTGAGCCATTACCTGCGCCCTGGCGTGAGCGTCTACTGGCCGGGCTGCGCAGGTCAGTCACCGTTGTTCGAACAATGGTTGCTTGAGCAGCCAGAGGTTGCTGCAGGCGTATCATTTTGTGGCGCTTGGATTCCGGGCGTGAACCGCTTTGATCCTTCCGCTTTGCACCCCCAAGCCAAAGCCACCTCTTTCTTTTTATCTCCCGAATTTCATGCCAGTTGGAAGCGTGGCGCGTTGGACTACTTGCCCTTGCACTACAGCGAGATCGCTCGCTACCTCAGTCAACCCGGCCGCTTTGATATTGTGATGCTGCATTTGGCCAGTCCCGATGATCGGGGTCATTGCAGCTTGTCTTTAGCCGCCGACTTCACACCTTCGGTCATGCAAGCGATTCATTCAGACGCGATCGTTCTAGCGCACATGAACCCCATGCTGCCGCGCACTCGTGGCCCCTTTGTTCCTGTCTCACGCATCAACGCCTGGGCCCAGGCGGCCCTGCCGCCATTGAGCATTGCCCCAGGCACCGGCAACCCTGCGCTGAGCGCAGTGGCAAAGCAAGTGGCACAACTTGTAAGCGATGGCGACACCCTGCAATTTGGCTTGGGCCGTTTGCAGGCCGAAGTGATGGGCGCGCTCACATCACATCGGCATTTGAAGGTGCATTCTGGCATGGTCTCAGATGCATTGTTGGGCTTGATCGAAAGCGGCAGTTTGCTTTTGTCCTCAGTGCATTCACCCCCCGTTTGCACAGGCATGGCAATCGGAAGCGCGGCGCTGTACCAAGCGGTTTCAGATCCTTGCCTGGTGCAGTTCTCCCCAGTCAGCCATACCCATGACTACGCCACTCTGGCTGGCCTGCCGCATTTGAAGGCGATCAACTCTGCTCTGGAGATTGATCTTTTGGGACAAGTCAATTGCGCCACCTTGAAAGGGCGGCAAGTCAGCGGCATCGGCGGTTTGGTTGACTTAACGCGTGGCGCACGTGCCAGCCAAGGAGGAATGGGCATCGTTGCGGCCACTGCTTTGGCCGGGCGCGCGCAGCAGTCGCGCATTGTCCCGATGTTAGATCCCTCAGCCGTCAGCATGTCGCGCTCAGATGTGGACACGGTGGTCACAGAGCACGGTGCGGCACACCTGCGGCACTTGGGACTTGATGATCGCGCCCTTGCACTGATTGCCATTGCCGCCCCTGAGCACCGTGAACACTTACACCAAGCGTGGCGTACACTTCGCAGAAACCTCTGATTTTTTGAACTGTTCCAGCGTGACCCTGCCCAAAATCCCTCGTTACCGCGCCATTGCTGACGCACTGATCAACGACATCGTCAAAAAGAAATTTTCGGTTGGCTCTGCCTTGCCTGCAGAAGCTGAGTTGTGCGAACAACTGAAAGTCAGTCGACACACGGTGCGTGAAGGCTTGAGAATTCTTGAAGAAAGCGGCCTGATTGTGCGCCGTCAAGGCTCGGGCTCGGTGGTCATCTCAGATAAACCTCCTGTGCGTTATCGGCAAGTTGTCGACAGCATTGAAGACTTGCATCAATACGGCAAGGAAAGCCGTTTGCAACTGCTGAAAGCCAATGAAACCCCCGTCAGTCAAGTCATGGCCGCCCGCTTGGGCTGCGCAAGCGGAACTTTCTGCATCGAATTACAAGCTTTGCGCAGCGAGCGAGGCGAGCACGGCGAGGCTGGCCGCCCCTTTGCGCTGACACATTTGTACTTCCCCCCCCAGACGCCTGGACGACGCGAAAAACTTCTCAACCCCTCCAGCGCTTTACCCGTGTTGCTTGCTTTGCTTGATTCGCGCACGCTTGGGCGGGTTGAACAAACTTTCGAGGCTGTCGCGCTTGATGCAGTCACTTCGGCTCAGCTGAATGTCGCCAAAAATTCTCCTTCCCTGCGCGCCAGCCGTACCTACTACGACCGCAAGGGAAAACTGATTGCCTTAGCGATATCGCTGCACCGATCTGACATGTTTCGCTACACCACCATTCTCAAACACGAATCGAGCTAGCGTTTCCTGCGAAAAGCCGCATAGCGCAGTGTTACGTGCGACTGTGTTTTTCATTTTTCCCGTGCGATTTTTCTTGACAAGATTGCCTTGGATCTTTAGCATAAAGTTGTACGGACAAATCCAGAACCCCAGCGCCCTCCAATTCTCAAAGCGGCCTTATTGATGGCAATCATTCCGAAAACCGAGCATCTCAAAGACTTGCCCCACGCGCTGCGGCTAGTTTGTGGAACTGAAGCCGTCGTTGAGGATGTTGCCGCCCTGCAGTTGGCCGCACATGACATTTTTTTCCAGTCTTCGCAGCTGCCACAGTTCATCTTGTACCCGCGCAGTTCGGCCACCTTGGCCAGCGCCATGGCCAGCATCCACTGCGCCGGTTTGGCTGTGGCGCCGCGTGGCGGGGGCATGTCCTACACCGGCGGCTACTTGCCTGAGCAAGCCTATGCGTGCATTGACTTGTCGCGCATGAGCCGTGTTGTTGAAGTCAACACCCAGGACCTGTACATCACGCTGGAGGCCGGTTGCACTTGGGCACAAGTGCGGGAGGCACTGAGCGGCAGCGGCTACACCACGCCCTACGCAGGCCCCTTGTCAGGCTTGCGCGCCACAGTGGGCGGCGCCTTGTCGCAAAACAGCATGTTCTTTGGCGCAGGGCAACACGGCAGCGCCGCCGAATCGGTTCTGTCTTTGAGCGTGGTGCTTGCCAATGGCGAGTTGCTGCACACTGGAAGTGCGGGCTTCTCGGGGGCATCGCCCTTTGCGCGCTGGGGCGGGCCTGACTTGACGGGTTTATTTTTGGGGGACGCGGGCGCCATGGGCATCAAAGCCCAGGCCACGCTGAGGTTGATTCCTGTGCCTGCGGCTCAAGGTTATGCCTCCTTTGGCTTTCCAACACTGGCAGACATGGTGGGCGCACAAATTGACTTGATGCGCCAAGGCCTGGGCTCAGAGTGCTTCGGCATCGATGCATTCAAAGCTGTCCACTCCGCCCAGACCGGCAACAAACTGGCCACCGGTCTTCAAACACTCAGTCGAATCACTCGGGCAGCTCCCGATTTGATCTCGGGTCTGAAAAGCGCGGCCAGTCTGGCCTTGACGGGCACGCAGTACCTTGCGGTGCACCCCTACTCGATCCACTTGGCCTTGGATGGTGACAGCCAGGCTCATGTTGACGGGCGTCTGGCACGGGTGGCCCAGATCGCTGTTGCGCACCAAGGCGTAGACCAACCCGCCTCCGTTCCTAGGGTGCTTCGCGCTCAGCCATTTCAGCCCCTGCGTTCGGTACTGGGCTACAACGGCGACCGGTGGGTGCCCGTACATGGCATCGTGCCGCTGTCTAAGGCGCAAGAGGTGGTGCGCAGCATTGAAACTTTAATTGCAGCGCACGCCAAGGAAATGCAAACGCACAACATTGTCTACTCCCCTTTGACAGCCAATTTAGACCGTGCGTTTTTATTCGAGCCCTGCTTTTATTGGCCCGATGAAATCCTGCCTATCCATGTGGATGTGCTGGGAACAAGCCTGACAGCGGCTTGGCAGCAACGCCCCCCTTCTCCCGCTGCCCATGCCCTGGTCAGTCAACTCTGGACAGAGGTCACACAGTGTCTCGACTCGTTTGGTGCTGTGCATTTCCAGCATGGGCGTGCCTATCCTTATCTCCAACGGCTTCAGCCCAGCACACGGCAGTTGGTTCTTGCCCTTAAACGGGCCTTGGACCCGCAAGGCTTCATGAACCCGGGCAGTTTAGGGCTTGAAGGGCAGAGCCCCATTGCGTCAGAATTTGCAGCGTCATCCTGATACAAATTGATTTTCAATCCGCACACCTCCATCATTTTGAAGACCCCATCATGAAACACAAAAACACACTGCTCGCTTACATAGCACTGTCGGCCGCCACGCTTGTCTCTACGGTAAGTGCACAAGAGCCTATCGTTTTACAAACTGGCGCCTTCGCGCCCCCTGGCACTGTATTTCTTGAATTTTGGCAAAAATTTAAAACCAATGTTGAACGCGACAGTGGCGGAACCATCAAGGTTGATTTGAACACCAGCGATCCCACTGAGGGCAACTTGCTGTCAAACTTGCGCCGTGGCCGGATTGCGTGTGCTGGCGTTTCTTTGCAGGGCTCTTCAACCATATTGCCTGAAGTTGGCGTGCTGCAACTGCCTTACCTTTTTTCTAATTTCAAACAAGTTGATTACGCCTATGACAAAGGTCTGACGGAGACCTACCGAAAACTTTTCTCAGCCAACGGCGTTGAATTACTACAATTTGTCGAGGTTGGTTTCACGCACACCTATGGGGTGCAGCCGATCAAATCACCTGCCGATGTCAAAGGTGTCAAGCTTCGCGCCACACAGGCTCGCGCA
>CAXNGF010000002.1:0-27212 GCA_964201905.1 Limnohabitans sp.
ACAGAACATCGTGGGCAGCCCAAGCGTTTTCAGACTCGAAATAGCCATTGAAAGTGTCGACAAACAAAACCACAGGCTTGCTGGCTTTTAAGACCTCTTCTGCCGAAACACCGACACGAGGACCGTTGAAGAAATGGTCTTTTTTCCATTCTGGCCATGAGCGCTCTGCTGACAGGCCCGTTAGAGACTCTGCCAACTTGGCCAACAAAGGCGATTGGTTGCGCAGGTTCATGAGGCCAGGCCATTGCGATGCAATGTGCGCATAGCGCGGCAAGTTAGAGATCAACGAGTCTTTCAACTGCAAGCCATGCTTTTCGTTGTAATGATGTTGCACTTCAATTTTCATGCGAGCCATGTCAACGCCAGTAGGGCAATCACGTTTGCAACCTTTGCAACCCACACACAAGTCCATTGCCTCCTTCACTTCAGGGCTTTCTAGGCCGCCTTTCAGTTGGCCACTCAATGCCAAGCGAAGTGTGTTGGCCCTGCCGCGTGTGGCATGAATTTCATCGCGTGTAACTCTGAAACTTGGGCACATGGTGCCCGCATCAAATTTTCTGCAAGTGCCATTGTTGTTGCACATTTCCACGGCTTTGGCCAAGCCTTGTGCTGGGTCTTGACCTGTTCCGGGCAATGTTGTTTGTTCTGTGGCGGCGTCGTTGTGAACATTCCAAGCGCTCCAATCGAGCGCTGTCTGAATGGGAATAATCTTGTAATTATTGCCAAAGCGCATGAGCGATGTGTCGTCCATTTTGGGTGGATTGACCATGCGGTTGGGACTGAGCAAGTTCAAGGGGTCAAGGTGCTGTTTGATTTGCACAAAGGCTTGCTGCAGGGCAGGGCCAAATTGCCACTCAATCCATTCGCCTCGGCACAGGCCATCGCCATGTTCGCCGCTGTAGGCGCCTTTGAATTTTCTCACAAGTGCGCTGGCCTCTTCGGCAATGGCGCGCATTTTGAGGGGGCCATCGCGCCGCATGTCCAAAATAGGGCGAACATGCAATGTTCCCACGGAGGCATGGGCATACCATGTGCCTTTGGTGCCGTGTCTTTGAAAGACCTGTGTCAAAGCATCTGTGTACTCTGCTAAGTGTTCTAAAGGCACAGCGCAGTCTTCAATGAAGCTCACTGGTTTGCCATCGCCCTTCAAGCTCATCATGATGTTCAAGCCTGCTTTGCGAACTTCCCACAGATTTTTTTGTGGCGCATCGTCAACCATTTCCACCACACTGTTGGGCAAGCCCATGTCGCCCATGAGCGACACCAACTGTTTCAATTCACGCTTGAGTTTTTCTTTGTCATTGCCTGCAAACTCGACCAACAAAATGGCCTCGGGTTCGCCAATAATGGCAGTGCGAATGGTGGGTTCGAAGGCTGGAATTTTCAATGACAAGTCAATCATGGTTCGATCGACCAACTCCACTGCAGTCAAGGTGCCGTTGCCCAGCTTCACAATGTGTTGCGCAGAATCCATGGCTTTGTGAAAGCTATTGAAGTTGACCACACCCAACACCTTGGCTGTGGGAAGCACACTGAGCTTCAAGGTGAGCGATTGGGTCATGGCCAATGTGCCTTCACTGCCCACCAACAAATGCGACAAATTCACTTTGCCATCGTGGGTGTAGGGCCGCACACTTTGGTTGTCAAAAATGTCTAGGTTGTAGCCAGCCACTCGCCGTAAAACTTTGGGCCAATGGCTTTGAAGTTCGGCTTGATGGTGCACAGCCAATTGTTTGACGAACTCGCCGATTTCCTTGGCACGTCCTGTGCTGTTTTCAAATTGTGAAAAATCAAGCAAATCACCATTGCTCAGCCAAGCTTTGGCGCCCAATACGTTGTGAACCATATTGCCGTAGGCAATGGAGCGGCTGCCACACGAATTGTTGCCCGCCATGCCCCCAAGCGTCGCTTGCGCACCGGTTGAAACATCGACAGGAAACCACACGCCATGTTTTTTGAGTGACGCATTCAGACTGTCCAAGACCATGCCGGGTTGCACCTCTACCGTGCCCGCTTTGATGTCTAGATTGAGAATATTTCTAACATGCTTGCTGTGGTCTATGACCAAGCCCACACCGGTGGTTTGGCCGCATTGGCTGGTGCCGCCGCCTCTAGGAACGATGGGCACCTTCAAATCACGGCAGATGGCCATGGCGGTGGCCACTTCATCTGCGTGTTTGGGCACAAACACACCCACTGGGGTGACTTGGTAAATGGAAGCGTCGGTGGCGTAACGGCCTCTGTCTGCCGCAGAAAACAGCACTTCGCCTTGCGTTTCGGTTTTCAAGCGCTTGGCCAAAAGGCCCGCCACTTCGTTGCTGGCATTGGCAACTTGTTCGTATGTGTGGCTGGCTGTGTCTGGGAGAGTGGCAGAAGTTGTGTTCATAGGGGACTGATTCAACAAGAGCTAGGGGTTTTTCCACATTGGGGATGTCTGATTTCCCGCTATTCTGTCGTTAATTTCAAATTAGTTCTTAAGATTGTTTCCAAATGCTTCAGCTTGATTTTCACCCAACAGGTAGACACTTCCTGCAAATACCGGGTCCCTCCCCAGTCCCAGATCGAATTTTGCGGGCAATGAGCCTGCCCACCATTGACCATCGGGGCCCAGAATTTGGGGTTTTGGGCTTGAAACTGATGGCCAATATGAAGGCCATTTTCAAGACGCAACACCCCGTCATGATTTACCCAGCCTCTGGCACAGGGGCATGGGAAGCTGCACTGGTCAATACCTTGAGTGCCGGTGACCATGTCCTTATGTATGAGACCGGCCACTTTGCATCCTTGTGGTTTAAGTTGGCTACCCGCTTGGGTGTTAAAGCTGAGTTGTTGGGACTGCCAGGTGCCGAGGGTTGGCGCCAAGGTGTCGACGCTCACAAAATAGAACAGCGTTTGAAGCAAGATACTTCTCACAGCATCAAGGCCGTGTGTGTGGTGCACAACGAAACTTCTACGGGCGTAACAAGTGACATTGCTGCAGTACGCCGCGCCATTGACAACGCGAAACATCCTGCGCTGCTGTTGGTTGACACCATTTCAGGCTTAGCGTCAGCCGATTACAGGCATGACGAGTGGGGCGTTGATGTCACAGTCAGTGGCTCGCAAAAGGGCTTGATGCTGCCGCCTGGCATGAGCTTTAACGCGCTGTCACCTAAGGCCATTGAAGCTAGCAAAAAATCTACTTTGCCCAAATCCTTTTGGGCTTGGGATGAGATGCTGGAAATCAATAAATCTGGCTACTACCCCTACACACCAAATACCAATTTGATGTATGGGCTGAGCGAAGCTTGCGACATGATTTTGGGGCAAGGTTTGGACGTGGTTTTTAAACGCCATGTGCGCTGGGGGGAGGGCGTTCGTGCAGGTGTACGTGCATGGGGCTTGCCCATTCAATGTGCCGACGCTGCTTTGTACTCACCCATCTTGACGGGTGTGAAGACACCCGAAGGCATTGATGCAGACGCTGTGCGCAAAATTATTTATGAACGATTTGATTGTTCATTGGGAACCGGCCTGGGCAAAGTCAAAGGCAAGATGTTCCGCATTGGACACTTGGGCGATTGCAATGACCTGACCTTGATTGCTGCACTTTCTGCTTGCGAGATGGGCTTGAAGTTAAGTGGCGTTCAACTGAATGGCTCTGGTGTTCAAGCCGCCATGGATTATTTTTCAGCCAACCCTGTACCCGCCCTCATTCCAAATTGAAGGATACCCTCATGAAACGCAGAACACTTCTCCAAGCCACGGCCGCATCTGCAACTTTGCTGGCCGCGCCCATGATCAAAGCCCAATCGTTGCCATCGGGCCCTATTCGAATTGTGGTGGGTTTTCCACCAGGGGGCGGTACCGATGCCTTGGCCCGTGTGTTGGCCCAAAAACTGCAAGCCATGTGGAACATCACCATCGTGATTGACAACAAGGCTGGGGCAGCTGGCGTCATTGCCGCGGACTATGTGGCCAAGCAGCCTGCAGATGGCAATACCTTGCTCATGGCGCACATCAACAGCCATGCCTTGGCGGTCAGTTTGCAGCCTAAGTTGAACTACAACGTCGAACGTGATTTCTCGCCCATTGGCTTGGTGGGCGTCACTCCCAATTTGCTCATCTGCAATGAATCGCAGCCGGCAAAAAATGTGAAAGATTTGATCGCCTTGTGCAAACAAAACCCTGGCCGCATCAGCTTTGCGTCTGCGGGTGGTGGTTCGGCACAACACTTGGCACTGGAAATGTTCAAGCTGCGCGCTGGCATCGATGCATTGCATGTGCCCTACAAAGGATCGGGCCCCGCCCTGACAGACTTGATTGGCGGCCAAGTTCAATATTGTTTTGAAACCATGACTTCTGCCACGCCGCATGTTAAAAGTGGTAAGGCCATTGCGCTTGCGCAAACGCGCACCAAACGCGCCAAAGGTCACCCCAATGTACCCACCATGGACGAGCAAGGTTTTCCAGGTTTTGACGCCACCACCTGGTACGGCTTGGTGGGCCCTGGCCGCATGAATCCATCTTTTGTGAAACGCATCAATGAGGACATGAACAAAGTCATGGCCATGCCCGACGTGATTGAGAAATTTGAACAATATGGTGCAGAAGATGGCGGCGGAACGCCTGAGCGCTTTGCCGAATTTATTCGAAATGAAACTCAAAAGTGGGCCAAGGTTGTGAAAGAAGCCAAGGTTCAAGCTGACGCTTAACGCATGGTCCAAAGAGCACTAAGAATTGGTGCTGGTGCAGGTTATGCGGGCGACCGCATTCCGCCTGCCCTTGCGCTGGCAGAAAAGGGACAACTCGATTATTTGATCTTTGAGTGTTTGGCCGAGCGAACCATTGCGCTGGCGCAGTTAGAAAAAACTCAAAACCCGATGCGAGGTTTTGATCCCTTGCTCGCGGCGCGCATGAAAGCTGTCTTGCCTGCGTGCATGGCACATGGCACACGCATTATTACCAACATGGGTGCAGCCAATCCATTGCAAGCAGGGCGAGAGGTTTTGGCGGTTGCCAAAGCGCTAGGTTTTCATCAACTCAAGGTCGCTGTGGTGTTGGGTGATGATGTGCTCGATATGTTGCAAGCTGAATATCTCTCAGAGCCGCTGATGGACAGCTCACAAACTGTGGCTGATATTCAGCACTTGCTGGTATCTGCCAATGCTTATCTGGGCGCAGAGGCGTTGTTGCCGGCTTTGCAAACCGATGCCCACGTCATTGTCAGTGGTCGTGTGGCCGACCCGGCTTTATTCTTAGCGCCCCTCATGCATCATTTTCAATGGCGTGCCGATGATTGGCCGCTTTTGGGCAAAGGTGTCATGGTGGGACATTTGCTGGAATGCGCAGCCCAAATTACAGGCGGTTACTTTGCCGACCCTGGTTTTAAAGATGTGCCCAATTTGGCTCAATTGGGCTATCCCCTGGCCGAGGTCAATGCCAGCGGCGATGTGGTCATTACCAAACTGGTCGATGCCGGAGGTTGTGTCACTGTGCAAACTTGCACCGAACAATTGCTCTATGAAATAGAAGACCCAACGCAATACCTGCAACCCGACGTGGTAGCCGATTTTTCGCAAGTACATCTTGTGCAAGTGGGTGCAGACAGAGTGCAAGCTTTGGGGGCCAGCGGAACCACTCGGCCTGACACCCTCAAAGTGACATTAGGGTATCGCGATGGGTTTGTGGGTGAAGGGCAAATGTCTTATGCCGGACTTGGCGCCAAGGCCAGAGGGCAGTTGGCGCTTGATGTTGTGAAGGCTCGATTGGCTGATGCAGGTTATGGCCATTTTGAGGCGCGCTATGACCTCATTGGCATGAACGCCATCTTGGGTGACACACAGCCTTCAAATGAGCCTGCTGAAGTGCGAGCCCGCATTGCAGTTCGTGTGACAACACATGCTGAAGCGCTTTATGTGGCCAACGAGGTAGAGGCCCTGTACACCAACGGCCCTGCTTCTGGGGGTGGTGCCAGCAAATCGGTGCGTGAAGTGATCGCTGTTGCATCGATGCTCATGCCTCGAAGCGCCATACCAACTCAAACCGTGCTACTAGACGGATTAGAGGAGCTTGCCTGACATGTTGCTAAGAGACATTGCACACACCCGAACGGGTGACAAGGGCGATCGATCTACCATTTCGGTCATTGCTTACAATCGACAAAATTTTGAGTTGCTTGAAAGATGTCTCACACCCGAAAGAATGCTTGCGCATTTTGAGGGCATTGTGAAGGGGCCTGTATTTCGTTACAGTTTGCCGCAACTAGGCGCGCTCAATTTTGTGATGCACAATGCTTTAGGTGGCGGTGTAACCCGCTCTTTGGCCCTTGTTGCGCACGGCAAATGTTTGAGTGCCAAACTGCTCAGTCTTGAGATTGAATAAACTTGTTTTGATTCTTTGGAGATACCATGAAAAATAGTCGCACTGTTGGTTTGAAAAAAAGTTTGCTTAGCTTACTTCTTGGATTCGGCGTGGCACTGGCTGCCTCACAAGCTCACGCGCAAGCCTATCCCAATAAACCTATCAAGGCCATCGTGCCCTTTGCTGCGGGAAGTGCCACCGACCAAATTGGCAGAGCCTTTGCACAAAAAATGTCAGAGGTTTTGGGTCAAACCATTGTGGTTGAAAACAAAGCCGGCGTGAACGGCATGTTGGGCGCTGATGCAGTGGCCAAATCGGCACCCGATGGCTACACCATCCTGATTGGTACCAACAGCACCAATGCGGCGCTTAAAAGCCTCATGAAGAAATTGCCCTACGACCAAGACACGGCCTTTGCACCTATTGGGTACATGGGCTCGGTGCCACTCATTGTGGCTGTCAATAATGAAGTGCCTGCTAAGAACTTGAAAGAGTTTGTGGACATGGCAAAAGCAAAGCCGACAACAGTGACATTTGCCAGTGCCAGCACATCTCAATTGGTTTCCTCAGAAATGTTGGCCAGCATGGCTGGTATTCAAATGACGCATGTGCCCTACAAGAGTGGCCCCGCCGCCATGACCGATCTCATTGGTGGCCAGGTCAATATGTTTACCGCCGACTTTGCGGTCATGTTGCCCCAAGTGAAGGGCGGCAAAATTCGCGGCTTGGCCGTCACATCCACACAGCGCTCCAAAGCCATTCCTGAGTTGCCTACAGTCAACGAAGCGCTGGGCTTGAAAGACTATGAGCTGATTGCCTACTTTGCCATGTTTGCACCAGCGGGTACACCGGCTGACATGATTCAAAAACTCAATGCAGCTTTGAATGCTGCCGCCAACGACAAAGCCATTCTGGAGCGTTTCTCTGCACTGGGTTTTGAAACTTCACCAGGTTCACCAGATGCGCTGGCACAGCGTTCTAAAACTGAAACTGCCAAGTGGGCCAAAGCCATTCGCGAAGCGAAAATTGAAGCTCAGTAAATAGCCAAGTTTGCTCATCATTGTTTCAATGCAGTCTATTCGCCGCTCTCTAAGCACCTTCATTTTTGTTTCATTTGCTGTTTGCTGGCTCCAGGCATGCAGTGTGTTTCAGCCTGAAAACTATGTGCCCAAGCGCGGTCAGGTGGGCAAGGATGTCATGTGGTTGCCCACCAGCGATGACTTGGTTTTGAAAATGTTGGACGCCGCCAAGGTGGGTCCACAAGATGAGTTGGTTGATTTGGGTGCGGGTGATGGCAAAATTCCAATTGCAGCTGCTCGACATTTTGGCGCACGAGCATGGGGCATTGAATACAACAAAGACTTGGCAGCCTTGGCGCAGCGCAATGCCCAAAGGGCTGGTGTGGCCGAGCGTGTGCGCATTGTGCATGGCGACATCTTCAAAGAAGATTTTTCTAAAGCAACTGTGGTGACCATGTATTTGTTGGAAGAGTTGAATGCACAGTTGCGACCTACCATCTTGGACATGAAGCCTGGTACACGGGTGCTGTCCAACACCTTTTCGATGGGCGATTGGGAACCCGATGAAGTGATTAAAGTGACCAATGGCACAGGCTACTTTTGGACTGTGCCGGCCAAAGTGGCTGGTCTTTGGAATCTGTCGGGGCTTCACGAAAAAAGTATGGCTACACTCAAGTTAGACCAAACTTTTCAAAGGGTAGGTGGATTGCTGACACTTCAAGGGAAGGCGCAAACGTTGCTGGGTGCTCGCCTTGAGGGTGCCGCGCTTCAATTTAGTTTTATCAATGAAGATGGGGTGTTGAAGGCTGTCAAAGTCCTTGTAAATGGCAATGCACTTTCTGGTGAAGTCACGGGACCTTATGGCATGGTCGATATTCAACCCCTACCTGTGAAGGTGGAAGGTCGTCGCCCTTAGCGTTCAAATACAGGGCGTTTGCGCGCCTTATTTCACGGTATTTTTCACGGGCCTTTTGCCAAGTGAAATTGACAAGCGTTTATTGGGTGCAGGTGCGAGTTCTGCTAATAGTGCCGTCGGAACTTTGTACTTCGGTCCAAGGGGTGCAGGTTGGATTGACTTGTGGGGTGTAAACCGGTTGCTGTTGTATGACCACTGGATTGGGCTGCACGAAGATTGGTTGCCTGGTAGCCTCGTAAACCAATATGCCGCCAATGGCTGCAGGCACCGCCCAACCCCAGCCACCGCTGTGGCCCCTAGCCCAATGACCATGGCCATGGCCATGTCTGATGCCGTGCCCATGGTGTTGGGCCATCGCTGATGCACTAAGTGTTAAAAGCATCAAAACAAGCAATTTTTTCATCATGATCTCCTGTGGATAGCTATTCAACGTCTGAGGTCGGAGTTTGGTTTACCGACCCAATTTGCCTGTGTCAAAGACAAAATATTCATAATTGGATAGGATAAACCGCCTTCATACTAAATAGTCAATTTTTCGACCCACAATGATGAAACCACACGCCAATTTGATTGAATTCACAGCCCAAGCCATGGACGATGGTTTTGATGAAGTGGTCCAAAAGGACTGGGCCCCGGGCCTAGCGGTCGAAAAACACACGCACCCGTTCGATGTCAGGGTCCAGGTCAGTGCTGGCCAAGTGCAATTAAGTCTTGCATCGGGCACTCAAACATATGGGGCAGGGCAGAGCTTTTACCTTGAGCGAAATGTTGAGCACGCAGAGCAATATGGTCCAGAAGGCGCCCACTTTTGGGTAGCCCGTAAGTTGTAATTCAAAAATGCACATTCGTATTGCCGCCCTCATAGGATTTGGCCTCTCGTTTTGCTTGTCGTCACAAGCGCAGACGCCGTCTCCAACCCCGTCAATTGGCACACAGCTCAAAGTACATGGTTTGCTTTGGGATGCGCACGAGGTCACTGTGGCGCAAGTGAAGCGATTTGCCCAAAGCACTGGCTTTGTGAGCCGCGCTGAAAAAGAAGGCGGTGGCTACATCTACGAGGCTGGCTTTGTGCTGAAAAAAGGCTGGACTTGGCGCGCGCCCTTCGGAATTCCAGCGCAAGACAATGAGCCAGCAGTTCATCTGACCTTTGATGAGGCTCAAAAAATTTGTCAACACGAAGGCAAGCGCTTGCCGCGTGACAGCGAGTGGGTCAATGCCGCTTTTGTCGAACAAAGATCGCAAGCACCAGCAGGATTCAATCAAGGAAAGCGCTACAAGTATCCCAACGGTGACAGTGCGCGCGAAAGCCATTGCCTAGAAGGCTGCACTTCTGCGAAAGGTACAGCACCCCCGGGTTCACTGTGGCGCGGAACAGGACACGTGCCAGTCATGACAACGCGCCCCGGAGTGAATGGTTTGTTCGATATGGGCGGCAATGTTTGGGAGTGGGTCGATACGGGCAATGGCGACGAGAGAGTCACCCGTGGGGCTTCTTGGTGGTATGACGCCAGCAGACAGGTGGCAGATGATGTTGCCACGAAGCCGAGAGACACGCGAGTGGGCTACGTCGGTTTCAGGTGTGTCGCGGCGCTTTAAGCGGCAGAAAAACTTGCCATTTTTGACAAAGGTCTTATGAATTTTGTTCCCATGATTGAACTCACCCGCAACGGCATTTCTGAATGTATGCACTTTGGGGCACTGGCCGTCACTGACACAGATGGCAAAATGATCGCGCATGCCGGCAATCCCAATTGGTTGTGCTTTACGCGCTCAACCTTGAAAGCCTTGCAAGCTTTGCCACTCATGCAAAGTGGTGGCGCCACACAATTTGGCTTTACCTCAAAGGAGCTGGCCCTCATGTGTGCCAGTCACAATGGTGAAGACATGCATGTCGAGCAGGTCACGTCTATTTTGAAAAAAAGCAACAACACTTACAAGCAAATGCGCTGTGGTTGTCATGTGCCTTATCGCTTTTCATTCAACGACCTGCCGTTGCCTGAGGGTTTTGAATATGACGAGCGCCATCACAATTGCAGCGGCAAGCACAGTGGCTTTTTGGCCTATTGTTCATTGCACAGCTTGCCCACCGAAACCTACACTGAGCTAGATCACCTCCTGCAGTTGGCAGTTAGGAAAGCTGTGGCCGAAGTGGCTGGTTTAGATTCAAAGGACATGGCTTGGGGCGTTGATGGTTGCTCTGCCCCCAACTTTGCCATGCCACTTTCAAATTTGGCGCAGGCCTATGCCCGCGTGGCTCAACCAGAATCAAACAACGAATATGGTGCCAGTTTGAAACTCTTAGGCGAGGCCATGTCAGCTCACCCCGAGTTAGTCTCCGGTACAGGCAGAAGCGATGCCGATTTCATGCGGGTGGGCCGTGGTGATTGGGTGACAAAGGTGGGCGCAGATGGTGTCCAAGTCATTGCCAGCCGCGCTCGCGGACAAGCCCTAGCGATCAAAATTGCCGATGGCAACAAGCCTGCCTTGTTTGCAGCTTCCATTGAGGCATTGGAACAATTGGGATGGCTAGATGCGGAACAGCGAGAGGCCTTGAAACCTTGGCGCGCTGCTGCATTGAAAAATATCAAAGGCGCGGACGTGGGTGAACGACGAAGTATTTTTAAAATTCAAACTACTTAGCGAACCCAACTTACTTTGTAAACGGCTAAAGCACTTAGCAAGCCATAGCCCACCATCCCAGCAGCAATGAGTGCAAACATTTCAGCTGCGCTTCCGTTGTTTTGAGTGAGCCAAATACCGCCTGCTGCTATCACGCACAATCTGAAAGTGCCAGCCAGCACAGGCCCTAAAAGTTTGCCTGCGCCTTGCGAAGCAAAGTACAAACACAAACCCAAAGCAAAGAAACCGTAGCAGGGCCCAACCCATAGAAAGTAAAGGGCTGTGTAAGACAGAACCACAGTGTTGGAAGTGAACAGTTCAGTCCAGATGCCAGGCCAAAAGCAGACTAGCAACCCAATGCAACCAACCAATGCGCCTGAAATCAAGGCACCGGTCCAAGCAACCTGCTTGGCGCGTTGAACCAAGTTGGCGCCTAAGGCCATGCCCACCATAGAAAGGCACGCCACGCCAAAGGCAAAGGTGATGGGCACCAATAAAAATTCCAATCGAGTGCCAATGCCATATGCGGCTAAAGCTTCGGGGCCAAAACTGGACATTAAGCGAGTGACCACCACAATGGTGGCCACAGTTTGTAGCGAACTTAAGCTGGACATGCCGCCCACTTTAAGGATGTCTATGAACAGCGATGGCGACAAAGGGCTGTTAAAGCTGAGCTTTAAAAGGCTGCGCGAAGAGCGCAAATAAAAGAACAAATAAATAGAGCTTGCTGAATAAGCGATGACGGTGCCAGCTGCAACGCCAGCCATGCCAAAACCAGGTACAGGTCCCAAGCCCAATCCCAAAATGCCACTCAGGGCGACTTGCCCCAAGCATGTGGTCAGAAGCACACTTGAGGGCGTGCGCATATTGCCTGTGCCACGAAGGACAGAGCTGAAAGAGTTTGTCAGCCAAATACTCACGATGCCCAGAAAGACAATGTGTGCATAGGCAAGGCATTGTTCAAGTGCCTCGCCTTGACCGCCCATGGCCGAGAAGATAGGGCGACTGAAAAAATAAAAAATCAAAGTAAAGAGGAGGCCAATGCCAATTGCAATAAGCATGGCGTGCAAAACCAGAGCGTTGGCCTTGGGCATGTCGTTTGCACCCAGTGCACGACTGATGGCTGAAGAAATTCCACCTCCCATGGAGCCTGCCGATAGCATTTGTTGCAACATGACCAAGGGGAACACCAAGGCCATGCCAGCAAGCGGCAGAAGACCCAGTTGACCCACGTACCAAGTTTCAGCAATGGTCACCAGCGCGCTGGCTGTCATAGCAAATATATTGGGGATTGCCAGTCGCCAAATGGTGGGAAATATAGGTGCGGAGGTAAGGGAGTTTTGCAATCGTTCTAGCTTATTTATTTTGAAAGACAGGCGCACGCTTGTTCAAAAATGCATCCATGCCTTCCTTTTGATCTTCTGTGGCAAACATGGCGTGGAACAAACGGCGCTCAAACATCACGCCATCGCTCAGGCCGCTTTCAAAGGCGCGGTTGACGCATTCTTTGGCCGCCATGACAGCCAATTGGCCCATGCCGCAAATAACCAAGGCAGCGCCCAAGGCCTCTTCCATGAGTTTATCGGTAGGCACCACGCGACTCACCAAGCCTGCGCGCTCTGCTTCTTGCGCATCCATCATGCGTGCCGTTAAGGCCATGTCCATGGCCTTTGATTTGCCAACGGCACGCGGTAAACGCTGTGTGCCGCCTGCGCCAGGGATGATGCCCAGTTTGATTTCGGGTTGGCCAAACTTGGCGTTCTCTGCCGCAATAATAAAGTCGCACATCATGGCCAACTCGCAACCACCGCCCAAGGCAAAACCACTGACGGCGGCAATGACGGGCTTGCGAATGCTGCGAATGGTTTCCCAATTGCGCGTGATGAAGTCTTCTTTGTAGACGTCGCTGAAGTTGTGTTTGGCCATGGCTGAGATGTCGGCCCCAGCGGCAAAGGCTTTTTCGCTGCCTGTAACGATGATGCAACCGATAGCTTCTTCGGCGTCAAAGGCCTTGAGCGCTGCACCCAGTTCGTCCATCAAGGGGCCGTTCAGAGCGTTCAAAGCTTTGGGGCGGTTGAGGGTGACGATGCCAACTTTGCCGCCTTCAACGCGGACTTCAATGTTTTCGTAAGACAAAAGGATTCTCCAATCAGGTTCTAAATACTGTTACCTAGCACTATAACGGGATGAAAATGGTGCTTCAATCAAGGGAAAACATTGGCCAACCGATCGGTCGGCTAATGGTACATTTTCTGTTTCAGACCCCAATCAGGCCTCTATCATGACCCAAGACATCAATTTGTCAGTGACCTTTGAAAAACGCGGCGCTGTCGCCTTAGTCACCCTTAATCGCCCTCAAGCCTTGAACAGCTTCACCCGTCAAATGCACCATGACTTGTGGGCGGCGTTTGATCAAGCCGAGGCCGATCCTGAAATCAGGGCCATGGTTTTGACAGGCGCGGGCAGAGGTTTTTGTGCTGGCGCCGATTTGTCTGAGTTTGATTTCACACCTGGGCCTGACATGGTCAAGCGTGCCGATCCTGGCCCCGTCATTGACCAAGCGTTCAACCCAACAACCAGGCGCATTCAAGCATTGCGCATGCCTGTGGTGGCTGCGGTCAATGGCGTCGCTGCTGGCGCGGGGGCCTCCATTGCAATGGCCTGTGACATTGCGATTGCTTCGCCACTGGCCAGTTTCATTCAAGCCTTTAGCAAAATTGGTCTCATTCCAGATGCAGGAAGCAGTTGGTTATTGGTGGAGCGATTGGGTCTGCCCCGCGCCTTGGCTTTGGCCATGACGGGCGACAAATTGAGCGCAACTCAGGCCAAAGAGTGGGGCATGATTTGGGACGTGGCGGAAGACCCACTGGCAGCTGCCATTGCCATGGCGGAAAAATTAGCCACCATGCCTACCAAGGCCTTGGTTGCCACGCGCAAACTCATGGCTGGCGCGCATACACACAGCTTGTCTGAACAACTTGATCAAGAACGCGATACCCAATCGGCCATGGGTCAGACACACGACTACATTGAAGGGGTTAAAGCCTTTCTGGAAAAACGCCCAGCCAATTTCAAAGGTGAATGAGCATGAACGCGCCCGTCATCAAGCTCGAAACCCGCACGCAAGCAGCCCTTGATTTGGCCAAACAAGTGGGCGAGTCGATGTTTGCCGTTGACACCGCAAGCAAAGACACCATGGGTATGCAGCTCATTTCATGCGAACCTGGCAGAGCAGTGATTCAAATGACCGTCAAAGAGATGCACTTGAATGGTCACAAAATTTGTCACGGGGGCTTTATTTTTACTTTGGCTGATTCCACTTTTGCGTTTGCCTGCAACAGCTACAACAAGGTGGCTGTGGCTGCAGGCTGCAGCATTGAATTTTTAAAATCGGGCCAGTTGGGCGATGTGTTGACCTGTGTCGGGCAAGAGCAAGCTTTGAGTGGCCGACATGGTATTTATGACATGAAAGTGTCCAATCAAAAGGGCGAAGTGATTGCCATGTTCAGAGGCAAAAGTGCGCAAATTCAAGGCACAGTCATTCCCGAATAAAGCCACCCCGAAGAAACACGACGGAGATTTTTTGATGAGTACCCCATCACGTTTGCCTTTAGAGCCCATAGAAAAAGCCAGCATCGATGAGTTGCGTTCCTTGCAACTCAAACGCCTCAAGGCCACGCTGCAACACGCATACGACAACTCACCGGTTTACAAGCTTAAATTTGATGCAGCAGGCGTGCACCCATCTGATTGCAAGTCATTGGCCGATTTGGCCAAGTTTCCCTTCACCACCAAAGTCGATTTGCGCGACAGCTATCCCTATGGCATGGTTGCCGTGCCGCGTTCGGGCTGCTCGCGCATTCACGCTTCCAGTGGCACCACCGGCAAGCCTACTGTGGTGGGTTATACCCAGCGCGACATTGACACATGGGCCACGGTGGTGGCACGCAGTATCCGTGCAGGTGGCGCACAAGCCGGCGACATGGTGCACGTAAGCTATGGCTATGGTTTGTTCACCGGCGGTTTGGGTGCGCATTATGGTGCAGAAAAGTTGGGTCTGACTGTGGTGCCTTTTGGCGGCGGCCAAACAGAGCGCCAAGTGCAACTCATACAAGATTTCAAACCTGACATCATCATGGTCACGCCCAGTTACATGCTGGCCATTGCCGATGAGTTTGAGCGTCAAGGCATTGACCCGCGCAGCAGCTCTTTGCGCATTGGTATTTTTGGTGCCGAGCCTTGGACCAACGACATGCGTGTAGCCATAGAGCACCGCATGGGCATTGATGCTGTTGATATTTATGGCTTGTCCGAGGTGATGGGCCCCGGCGTAGCCAGCGAGTGCATTGAAACCAAAGATGGCCCTACCATTTGGGAAGATCATTTCTACCCTGAAATTATCAACCCCGAAACGGGCGAGCCAGTGGCAGATGGTGAAATGGGCGAATTGGTTTTTACCAGTCTCACCAAAGAAGCATTGCCCATTATTCGATACCGCACACGCGATTTAACTCGATTGTTGCCCGGCACAGCCAGAACCATGCGGCGTATGGAAAAAATCACGGGCCGCAGCGACGATATGATGATCATTCGCGGTGTCAACGTTTTCCCTACGCAAATAGAAGAACTGATTTTGAAGCGTCCCGAATTAGCGCCGCACTACCAATGTGTGTTGACGCGAGAAGGGCCTATGGACAATTTGAAGGTGGCTGTGGAAACTCGGCCCGGCACCAAGCCAGACAGCATTGAAGCCCGCGCTGCCGCCAAAATGTTGCAGCACGAAATCAAGGTTTATATTGGCTCTAGCGTCGAAATTGATTTGCGTGCAGAAGGCGGCGTAGAGCGCAGCCAAGGCAAGGCCAAGCGTGTGCTTGACCTGCGCGGCAAATAAGGCTGCGCATTAAGTGTTGCGCAATGAAGTGCTGCTGGCGCTTCCGTCCAGCCATGCGCTGGTGCGGGTTTGGTGCGCTTGATCAGAGTTGGTGTAGCTTAGGCGCCAAGTGTGCACGTCTGTGGGCATGTTCAAATCCAATACCAACACTCTTTGATCCCGCGTGACGCTGGCTTTGGCTTTCTTGTCGGTGCCTAGCAGCAATGACAAATCGTCTAACTTCTTCAAACGCCAAGTGGTCGATTTGGCTTTGCTGCTGGCCACAGCCCACCATTCGTCGCCAGCCGCCATGCCGGCTTTTTCGGCAGCTCCGCCGCGCAGCACGGCTTTAATTTGAACAACACCTTGGGTTTCTACAACTCGCAGGCCCAAGCGCTGAGCCATTTGGGAAGGATCTTCGTGCACCACAACACCATGCGAAGACAGCAAAGTTTTGAGTGGCAGCTCTTGCGTGCTGTGCACCCAAGCTTTAATTTCTTTGTGCCAACTGCGGCCCGTTTGAGCTTGTAGTTCTGCCAACAAGTCGGCCTCTGTAAGTGGCCCGCCTTGGCAGCGTTGCCACAAACCTCGCATGATTTGGTCTAGATTGCCATTGCCTTCAGAGCGCATTGTCAAATCAAGGCAAAGAGCCACCAATGCGCCTTTGGTGTAATAGCTGATAGTGCTGTTCGGGGTGTTCTCGTCTTGGCGGTAGTACTTCACCCAAGCATCAAAGCTGGCTTGGGCCACTGACTGAACTTGTCTGCCTGGGGCTTGCAAAACCATGTTGATGGTTTTGTTGATCAATTTGAAATAAGTGCTGTCGTCAATGAGCTTGGCACGGCGCAATAACAGGTCGTCGTAGTAGCTGGTAAAGCCTTCAAAGAACCAAAGAAGCTCTGTGTAATTTTCTTGCGTATAGTCGTAGCGCTTGAACTCTGCAGGGCGCAATTGCTTCACATTCCAAGTGTGAAAGTATTCGTGGCTGATTAAGCCCAACAAGGTGACATAAGCATCAGGCATTTTTTTCATGCCAAGCGCAGGCAAGTCACGGCGGTTGCAAATGAGTGCCGTTGAGTTGCGATGCTCTAAGCCCCCATAACCTTCTTCAACCGCATTGAGCATGAACACATAGCGTTTATAGGGCGCACTGGCGTTCGATTTTTTCTCATGCCAAAACTTGATCTCGGTTTCGCAAATCTTTTGCGTGTCGGCCATCAGCCTGGCACCATCGAATGAGGCCAAGGCTCCAGCCACCACAAATTCATGGGGAATGCCGCAAGCTGTAAATTGGCCGCGCCAAAAATTGCCTAGCTCAAATGGGCAGTCAACCAACTCGTCGTAGTTGCTGGCCAAATAATCGCCAAAGCCTTGTTTGTTCACTTTGCTAGCTTGCAGGCCCGTTGCAGCAAGCCACGTACTGCCTTTGATGGCCTTCAATGTGATTCCATGCGGCAGATCTTCTTGGCCATGCACCCGCATGCACAAGCTGGTGCCATTGAAGAAGCCACGCTGCGTGTCCAGCCAAGCAGTACGCACTGAATTGTCAAAGGCGTAAACCTCGTAACTCAATTGCAAGGCTTGTCCAGCTTTGCATTGAATGTGCCAGTGACTTTTGTTTTCTTGGTGAGACGCAACCGCTTTGCCGCCTTGAGTGGCTTTTAAGCTTTGCAAGTTCTTGGCAAACTCTCGCACCAAATAGCTACCAGGAATCCACACGGGCAATGACACAACTTGGCCAGCCTGAGGCTCGGCAATGTGCAATGAAACTTTAAACAGGTGGGAATGGGTGTGGCTGGCATCGATGCTGTAGTGAACAGCAGGCAAAGGATTTTTTGAACTCATGTGGCGGCAGCTCCAATTAAGCAACTCAGTGCAGCCACAAGTGTGAGGTGCCAACGCATTGGCAGCCACTCTTGCAAGCCAGCTTCTAGGTAAGTTTTGCGGTCGACGGCATAGCAAATACCCAAGATCACAGCCAACAAAGGCAGACCAGCATACGCGGGCATGGTAACTGCAACCCAAGCCAACAATGAAGGCACGACACCCCAGCCAAAGTTAAGCAGCGGTGCATTGTGCATGCGCGAAACATTTTTAAAGCCAATGCCCCAATGAATGCCGCCTAAGAAAGAAACAATGGCAGCACCGTAGCCTGCCATGGCCAAGGCCAAAAAGGGGTGTAAGTCTGAATCGACCAACCAGAGCAACACAGCCATTCCGACAAAAGGAATGAGGCCCGCGTAGGCCAACAGTTTGACGTGGCTTCGAGTTTGGTCTGCGTGCGGGCTCATGGTTTGACTGCGTTCAACATAGATTCAATTTGGGCAGCCTCAATGGCACCTGGCACCCGTGTGCCGTCTGCCACAAACAGGGTGGGTGTGCCGTTGATGCGATTCTTTTTACCGAACTCGACAATGGCATCAATGTTGTGGTTGTCGCAGGCCACTGCAGGGGGTGCAATGCCTTGAAGCATCCAATCGTTCCATGTTTTGGCTCTGTCTTTGGCGCATGCAATATTGCGTGACTTGACCCTAGAGTCTTCGCCCAACACGGGATACATGAGGTGATAGATGGTGACGTTGTCAATTTTTTGCAAATCGCGTTCGAAGCGCTTGCAATAGCCGCAGTTGGGATCGGCAAAAACGACCAGTTTGCGTTTGCCATTGCCTTTCACTTGAGTAAAAGCAAATTTAACAGGCAGGCTGTCAAATGAAATGGCCGAAAGTTTGTCGTTTCGCTCTTCTGTCAAATTGCGCTTTTGCTTGGTATCAATCAAAGCACCTTGAATCAGAAAGTCGCCTTTGGCATCGGTGTAAAAAATTTCATTGCCCTGAACTCGAATTTCAAACACACCGGCCATGGGAGTTTTGGAAATCTCTTCAATTTTTGGCAAGGAAGGCAAACGTTCGCTTAAAGTTTTTTTCAAGTTGGCATCTTGGGCCATGCTGCACGTGCCGGCAGCAAGCAAGCAAGTGGTGAGGAAAGCTCTGATCAAGCGCATGCTTTTAATTTCCTAAAGTTTCGAGCGGCATTGAAAATTGAATCAATGCTGTGATGAAGATTTCATGGCTTCTGCAGCCATCCATTTCTTCAGAGGGCTAAATTGGTTGAAGGCTGACATGCCCCAGTTGCGAATTTTTTGCATTGGCAAGTCGGGTTGCGCAAAGAGCATTTGCAGGCCATTGGTAACCCAACCCATGGCCAACACTTCTGCTTGGCGGGCACGCTCGTAGCGTCGCAATAATTTGGCATCGCTTAGGGGACGCCAAAATTCTTTCGCCTGAATAACGCGGGACAAGGCCATGACATCGCTCAGTCCTACATTTAAACCTTGCCCAGCCAGTGGATGCATGGCGTGTGCAGCGTCTCCGGCCAAAGCAAATGATGCTGCTCGTTTGCCAGCTTCTGAACCTGGCATGCTGCCAGTCCAGCGCTCGGCTTTGGCCAACTGCAAAGGCCAAACAGCCCGCTCACTGATCAATTCAATGCTGCCCGCCACGCCTTTGCTGGCCTCTTGTAATTGCATGCAAAAACTAGCAGCTTCGTTTGATCGCAATTGTTCGGCGCGTGTGGGGGTGAGGGACCACACCACAGCCCACTCGTGGCTGTCTTCGCCGCCAATAGGCAGGAACGCCAAAATTTCGGGGCCATGGGCAGTTTGAAACCATTGCCGAGCAATTTGCTGGTGTGGCAATTGAGTCTGAATGCGGCAAGCCAAGGCGTGTTGTTCGTAATGCTTCACATCAAACGCGACACCCAACTCAGCGCGCGTTTGGCTGGCACGACCTTCGCAAATGACAGTCAAGGGTGCTTTCACACTTTCCATCACTTGTTGAATTAAAGGCTGAAAACCAATGGCCTTGGCTAAATTGCTTTCCAAGGTGGGCACATCAATCATCCAATTCAATGCATCAACACCTTGTTGGGCGGCGCTGAAAGCCAGATTGCCACCTTGATCGCCTTCAATGTGCATTTGCAAAATGGGCGTGCAGGCAGGGCCTTCTGGCCAGCAACGCAAATCTGTCAACATTTGTTTGGCAGCCGTGTTTAACGAATAGGCCCGCACATCACTGTGTCCCTGTGCCGATTTGTGGCCTGCAGGGTTGTTCACCAATGCCACACGCAGACCTTGCGATGCCAGCATCAGGGACAAGCTGCGCCCGACAATGCCGGCGCCTCGAATGCAAACGTCAAATTGGGTGGATGATGGGGACATGGGTCAGATTGTAGAAGCCGTTGAGAAGGCTTTGTTCAAATGGGGGTGTCCCATTTCAACTCAACACCGTATTTTGTTTTCAAGACCTCAATGTCTTCTGGGGTGTCCATGTCGACTTTGTAGTGGGGGTTAGGCGTCGCCCACTGGTGTGCATGTTGTGGATTTTGTTGACGCCATTCTTTGCCGCCAGGCAAGTCTTTGGCAGAAAAACTGGCTGAAGTCGAGGCTCCTTTTGACTGAGCCAATAGCTCGGACATGACTTTTTGCGACAACATGACCGGATTGCCAGGCTGGTTTTCAACCCATGGCTGAAGCATTTCAGTGCCAGCGGGACTTGCTTTGACAGCAGCGATCAGGGCTTGCAGATCAGTCGCATCTAGCAGGGGTTGGTCGGCCAAGCTCACCATCAGCCACTGTGCTTGTAGGCTTTGTGCTTTGACCAAGCCTAAGTGCAAAGAGCTGTTTTGGCCGTCTGAGGGCTGTGGGTTCAAAACCTCGTGGACCTTCATGGCGGGTAAATGCTGCCCTTTCAATGTCGCAGGGGCCCTTGTGCCCAGTGAGGTCTGAATGATTTCGGCCTTGTGCCCCAGGACCACCACCGTTTCATCGATGCCGGCTGTTTCTAGGGCTGTGAGCAGTCGGTTTAAAAGTGTTTGGCCGTCGCGCTTTAGCAAGCATTTGGGCCGGCCGCCCATTCGAGAAGCAGTGCCTGCGGCCAACACCACCGCCACAATGCGCAGGCGAGGGCATGGCGGTGCAAGTTGGCAATTTAAGGTGTTTTGCAAAGTGGCTGCAGACATGGTTCTAAATTAGACCACGCAGACCCTTTAAAATCACGGATTCATCGCTGAATCCAAGAAAGTCTTCCATGAGCCTCAAATGCGGCATTGTGGGCCTGCCCAACGTGGGCAAGTCCACCCTTTTCAACGCCCTGACCAAAGCAGGCATTGCGGCCGAAAACTACCCTTTTTGCACCATTGAACCCAACACCGGCGTGGTGGAGGTACCCGATGCCCGCCTGCAAGAGCTGGCTGCCATCATTACCCCCGAACGCATCGTGCCTGCCATTGTGGAATTTGTCGATATCGCGGGCTTGGTCGCGGGCGCCAGTACAGGCGAGGGCTTGGGCAACAAATTCTTGGCACACATTCGCGAAACCGATGCCACCATCAATGTGGTGCGTTGCTTTGAAGACGACAACGTGATTCACGTGGCTGGCCGTGTCGACCCCATCTCGGACATCGAAGTCATTCAAACTGAATTGTGTCTGGCCGATTTGTCAGCTGTTGAAAAAGGTTTGCACCGCGTCCAAAAAACTGCACGTTCTGGCGACAAGGAGTCGATCAAGTTGGTGGCCATTTTGGAGAAATGCCAAGCTGCATTGAACCAAGGTCAACCCGTTCGCACCATCGACTTCAGCAAAGAAGAGCGACCCCTTTTGCAACAGTTTTTCTTAATCACTGCCAAGCCTGCCATGTTTGTGGCCAACGTGGCTGAAGATGGTTTTGAGAACAACCCCTTGCTAGATCGTTTGAAGGAATATGCTGCTGCTCAAAACGCGCCCGTGGTGGCGATTTGTGCCAAGTTAGAAGCAGAAATGTCTGAAATGTCAGACGAAGATCGCCAAATGTTCTTGGAAGAGTTGGGCCAATCAGAGCCAGGCTTGAACCGCTTGATTCGCTCGGCTTATGCCTTGTTGGGCCTACAAACTTATTTCACAGCAGGTGTGAAAGAAGTGCGTGCTTGGACCATTCATGTGGGCGATACGGGCCCACAAGCTGCTGGCGTCATTCATACCGACTTTGAAAAAGGTTACATCCGCGCGCAGACCATTTCCTACGAAGACTTCATAACTTACAAGGGTGAGCAAGGCGCCAAAGATGCCGGCAAAATGCGCGCTGAGGGCAAAGAATATGTGGTCAAGGATGGCGATGTCATGAACTTCTTGTTCAGCAGTTGATATGGAACTCTCTCTCAGCACAGATGCTGTGCTGATCATTGCCGCTTGCGCCGCTGCCATTCTCTTTGGCGGCATTGTGAAGGGCACACTGGGCGTGGGCCTGCCCTTGTTTGCAGTGCCCATCATGTCGCTCATGATTGGCAGCACCCAAGCCATTGCTTTGGTGGCTGTGCCTGTTTTGGTGTCCAACATTTGGCAAGCTTGGCAGGAGGCGAGTTGGAAGGCCAGCTTGAAAAGATTCTGGCCCCTCATGCTCACGCAAGCCATCATGACCGTGTTTGCAGTTCAATGGACGCTTTCCTTTAGCGTCAAACAACTCAATATGTTGGTGGCTTTTGCAGTGGTGCTGGCCGTGGTCTCGATGTTGTTCAAGCCCACCTTCACCATTCCTGCTGACAAAGAAAGATGGACCGGTGCTTTGGTAGGCACACTGTCTGGCATGTTGGGGGGTGTTTCATCGCTCATGGGACCGATCTTGATCAGTTACATGTTGTCTTTGAAGATGCGGCGAGATGAGTTTGTCGGCGCGGTCAGTGTGATTTATTTGAATGCTGCTTGGCCCTTGTACTTGGCCATGTACAGCTTTGGCCGAATGGAGGTGATTGACCTGGGCTACTCAGTCTTGGCTTTGGTGCCGATGGCTGTGGGCTTAATGACCGGTCAGAAACTTCGGCATCGCCTGAGTGAAGACGCATTTAGAAAAGTGCTTCTTGGATTTCTAACTTTCATTGCAGTTTTGCTGGTGGTTCGCTAAGCTTAAAAAACCCAGAGCAGCAATGAAGTCATGACGACATAACGCATAAATTTACCGATGGCCATGTAAATGGCGCAAGGCCCTAAAGGCATCTTGAGCCAACCTGCCACGGCGCAAAGAGGATCGCCAACGCCAGGAAGCCAAGATAGAAGACATGCTTTGGGGCCCAGTTTTTCCAGCCATTCAAGTGCCCGCTTGTGCATTTTCTCGTTGATGTTGGTTGGTGGCGCTTTTTCGTCTCCTTCAGCTTTGTGCTTTCGAACGATGTCCACCGCATGGTGAGTGCCATAACCCATCCACCAACTTAGCATGCCACCCAAGGTGTTGCCAGCTGTTGCCACCAAAATAGCGGGCCAAAATAAATCGGGGTTGAGTGTGACCAGTCCAAAAACGGCAGGTTCAGAACCTAATGGCAAGAGGGTTGCCGAGATGAAAGCAATGATGAATACGGTTGACAAACCGTGTTCGGGAAATGCCAGCCAAGCTAAAAGCTGGGTGATGTGGGGTGTGAACCATTCTTGCATTTGAAGCAGAGTGTAGCCAAAGGTTTCTATTTTTATTTGTTTGCTTAAAATAATTCCCCTGCTTAAAAATTAAGCAATTACAATCGTGCCTCCTTTTTAAGCAGATAGCCTTCAGACGCCTTCAACGGCCAACGTTCTTTTTTTCAATCATCGTTCATGCAAATCGGACCCTACGTCCTCCCTAACTCAGTCTTTGTGGCTCCCATGGCGGGTGTCACCGATCGACCCTTCCGCCAACTGTGCAGACAGTTCGGTGCGGGCTACGCCGTGAGCGAGATGGTGACCTCGCGCAAGGACTTGTGGAAAAGTTTGAAAACATCAAGACGCGCCAATCACGACGGCGAGCCTGGGCCCATTGCTGTGCAAATTGCTGGCACCGATGCCCCCATGATGGCTGAGGCCGCTGCCTATAACATCGATCAAGGCGCTCAGATCATTGACATCAACATGGGTTGTCCCGCCAAAAAAGTGTGCAACAAATGGGCGGGTTCTGCGCTTATGCAAAACGAGTCCTTGGCCATTCAAATCGCAGAAGCCGTGGTAGCGGCGTGTGCACCGCGCGGCGTGCCAGTGACCTTGAAGATGCGCACTGGTTGGTGTGATTCAGAAAAAAATGCCTTGGTATTGGCCAAAGCTTTTGAAAGTGTGGGCATACAGATGGTCACCGTGCATGGTCGCACGCGTGAGCAGGGCTACAAAGGTTTTGCCGAGTACGACACGGTGGCGGCAGTGAAAGCCGCTGTGAACATTCCAGTAGTGGCCAATGGCGATATTGATTCACCCGACAAAGCCTTGCAGGTTCTCAAGTACACAGGTGCCGATGCCCTGATGGTTGGACGTGCAGCGCAAGGCCGCCCTTGGATCTTCCGCGAGATTGTGCATTTCCTAGCCACTGGCGAATATTTGGCACCGCCCTTGGTAGCCGAAGTGAAGCGTGCGTTGCTGGCGCATTTGCAAGATCACTATGGCTTGTATGGTGAGCTAACGGGTGTTCGCTCAGCGCGCAAACACATCGGTTGGTACGTGCGTGATTTGCCGGGCGGTGATGTGTTCAGAGATCAGATGAACATCTTGGAAACAGCAGAGTTGCAATCTCGTGCTGTGGCAGATTTTTTTGAAGAAATGGCATCGCGCTTGGAGCGCATGCCACAGGCTTTTTCAGGCATAAGCGCAGAATTGGCTTTGGAGACTATGGAATGACCAAGAAAAAAATTGACGAATGCATCCGCGAAAGCTTGAACGCTTACTTTCACGACATGGACGGTGAGGAACCCACTGGCATGTACAACATGCTTTTGAATACCGTTGAAAAACCTTTGCTTGAAGTGGTGATGCACCGCGCTGAGCAAAATCAATCTCGCGCTGCAGAATGGTTGGGTCTAAACCGCAACACGCTGCGCAAAAAACTTCTTGAACACAAACTTTTGAAATAAAAAAATAATGAAAGCTCTCATTTCTGTCTCGGATAAAACTGGCATCCTTGATCTCGCTAAAGCGCTTCACAAGCTCAAGGTAGAACTGGTTTCAACGGGCGGCACCGCCAAACTCTTGGCTGAGCAAGGCTTGCCAGTGACAGAAGTGGCGCAACTCACAGAGTTTCCGGAAATGCTGGATGGGCGTGTGAAAACATTGCACCCCAAAGTGCATGGTGGTTTGTTGGCCCGCCGCGATGTGCCCGAGCATATGGCCGCCTTGAAACAACACGGCATTCAAACCATCGATTTGCTCATTGTCAATTTGTACCCTTTTGAAGCCACTGTGGCCAAGCCCGGTTGCACACTGGAAGATGCCATTGAGAACATCGACATTGGTGGCCCTGCCATGGTGCGCAGTGCAGCCAAGAACTGGAAAGACGTGGCAGTGCTAACCGATGCTTCTCAGTACGCTACTGTGGTTGAAGAGCTCACTGCCCACGGCCAAGTGTCTGAGAAAACACGCTTTGCTTTGTCTGTTGCGGCTTTCAATCGCATCAGCAATTACGACGCGGCCATCAGTGATTATTTGTCTTCCTACAGCTTGGAAGACGGCACTCGCAAAGAATTCCCTGCCCAATCCAACGGCCGCTTTGTAAAGTTACAAGACTTGCGTTACGGCGAGAACCCTCACCAAACGGCAGCGTTTTATCGCGATTTGTACCCAGCGCCCGGCTCATTGGTGACGGCTGTTCAATTGCAGGGCAAAGAACTTTCGTACAACAACATTGCCGATGCCGATGCGGCATGGGAATGCGTCAAGAGTTTCTCAGAGGCTGCATGCGTGATCGTGAAGCACGCCAATCCTTGCGGTGTAGCTGTGGGTGCCAACGCGCTTGAGTCCTACAGTAAAGCGTTTCAAACTGACCCCACATCTGCGTTTGGCGGCATCATTGCCTTGAACTGCAACGTCGATGCAGCGGCAGCGCAACAAATTAGCAAGCAGTTTGTTGAAGTGTTGATGGCGCCTTCTTACTCGCCCGAGGCTTTGGAAATTTTCAAGGCCAAAGCCAATGTGCGTGTATTGCAAATTGACTTGCCTGAATTCAAAGCGGGTGGAAACGCATTTGAACAAGGCCGCAATGCGCAAGACATCAAACGCGTGGGTTCGGGTTTACTCATTCAAAGCGCTGACAACCATGAACTGCAATTGGCCGACCTTAAAGTGGTGACCAAAGTACAACCCACGCCTGCGCAATTGCAAGACTTGTTGTTTGCATGGAAAGTGGCCAAGTACGTCAAGAGCAATGCCATTGTGTTCTGCGCCAATGGCATGACCATGGGCGTGGGCGCAGGCCAGATGAGCCGCTTAGACTCTGCGCGCATTGCCAGCATCAAGGCTAGTCACGCTGGTTTGAGTTTGCAAAATACCGTGGTGGCCAGCGACGCGTTCTTCCCGTTCCGCGATGGCTTGGATGTTGTGGTCGACGCGGGTGCCAATTGCGTCATTCAGCCAGGCGGCTCTATGCGCGACCCCGAGGTGATTGCCGCCGCAGATGAACGCGGCGTGGCCATGGTGTTTTCAGGTGTGCGCCACTTTCGCCACTGAAAACTTAATTCAGGTTCTTTAAGATCTCGCGCGCTGCACTCACGGTGTCTGCAATGTCTTGTGCGGTGTGTGCGCCGCTGACGAAGCCAGCTTCATAAAGAGCGGGTGCAATGTAAACGCCGCGGTCTAGCAAACCATGGAACAAAGTGTTGAACTTGGTGCCATCGGTTTTCATGACTTGTGGGTAGTTGCTGGGCAAGGTGGGCAACAAGAAGAAGCCGAACATACCGCCTTCGCTGTCGCCAGCAAATGGAATGCCTTCAGCTGCAGCTGCAGCTGTAAGGCCATCTACCAGTGAACGTGTTGTGGCGCTTAAAGCATCAAAGAAACCAGGCTTGCTAATTTCTGCCAATGTGGCCAAGCCGCATGCAGTGGCCACAGGGTTGCCACTCAAGGTGCCAGCTTGGTAAACAGGGCCCAAAGGTGCGAGCTGTTCCATGACAGCGCGCTTGCCACCGAAGGCTGCCAATGGCATTCCGCCGCCAATCACTTTGCCCATGACGGTCATGTCGGGCTCGAAGCCAGGAATGCTTTTGGCGTAAACGCTTTGCGCACTGCCTAGGGCCACGCGGCAGCCGGTCATGACTTCGTCAAACGCCAACAACGCGCCGTATTGGCTGCACAGTTCGCGGCAGCGTTTCATGAAGGGTACGCTGGCGCGCACAAAGTTCATGTTGCCAGCAATGGGCTCGATCATGAGGCAGGCCAGTTCAGGGCCATGAATCTTGAAGGCTTCTTCCAGTTGCTCAATGTTGTTGTACTCGAGCACCAATGTATGTTGCACCACCTCAGGTGGCACACCGGCGCTGGTGGGGTTGCCAAAGGTGGCCAAGCCTGAACCGGCTTTGACCAGCAAGGCATCGGCATGGCCGTGATAGCAGCCTTCAAACTTGATGAACTTGCTGCGGCCTGTGGCGCCGCGTGCCAAGCGCACTGCGCTCATGCCGGCTTCGGTGCCCGAGCTGACCAAG
>CAXNGF010000003.1:0-25905 GCA_964201905.1 Limnohabitans sp.
ATTCGCATAAATCAAAGTCTCTCGATGATGGTGACATTGGCTTGACCACCGCCTTCGCACATGGTTTGCAATCCGAAGCGAGTCTTGGTTCGTTCAAGTTCGTGCAGCAAGGTGGTCATGAGCTTGACACCTGATGCACCCAAAGGGTGTCCCAAAGCTATGGCGCCGCCATTGACGTTGGTGCGTTCGTGTGGGAACTGAGTTTCTTTGAGCCATGCCATGGCCACAGATGCAAAGGCTTCATTGATCTCGACTAAATCAATGTGTTCGATTTTCATGCCTGCTTTTTTCAAGGCCTTCGCTGTAGCGGGAATGGGCGCTGTTAAGTGCCATATAGGATCGTCTGCCAAAACGCTGAGGTGATGTATGCGTGCGCGAGGCGTTAGTTTGTATTTTTTGAGGGCGGCTTCTGAAACCACCAAAATTGCAGCGGCTGCATCGCAGGTAGAACTTGAAACTGCAGCTGTGATTTTGGGATAAGTAGCATCTACGGGTTGCAGCGTTGCCAACTTTTCCAGAGTGCTGGCGCGCGCTGTTTCATCCATCAAAAATTTGCCGTAAGGCAAGATCTCACGTTGGAAACGGCCTTCTGCAATAGCGCGCAAAGCGCGATCGTGACTTTCCTTTGCAAAGACTTCCATGTCTTCACGGCTTAGGTGCCAATGGTCGGCAATTCGTTGAGCGGCATAAAACTGGTTGACAGGTGCATTGCCAAACCGAGCTTGCCAGCCTAAGCTTTCAGCAAATGGCGTGGAAAACCCCAAGGGCTGTCCCGCCAACATGGCTGAACCAATAGGAATTCGACTCATGGTTTGAACACCACCGGCCAAGACCACATCTTGGGTGCCGCTCATGACTGCTTGCGCTGCAAAATGCACGGCTTGTTGAGACGATCCGCATTGGCGGTCAATGGTCGTACCGGGCACATTCAAGGGCATGCCAGCCGCAAGCCATGAAGTTCTTGCAATGTCACCTGCCAAGGCGCCAATGGTATCGACGCAACCAAAAATGACATCATCGTATTCTTCAGCGGGAATGTCATTGCGTTCGACAATGCCTTTGATGACATGTGCGCCCAAATCTGCGCCATGAACTTCGGCCAGTGAGCCGTTGCGTTTCCCAGTGGGTGAACGCAATGCGTCTACGATGAAAGCTTCTGCCATGATTAATCCGTCTTAAAGGTAGGTGTTGAAAGTTGCGCCTGGGCCCATGAGGGTGTCATCGCTCATGAGGGCGTCTGCTAGGCGCTGTTTGTGGAAAGCTCGATCGCCCCATGCGGCGTCCAGCACCCAAGCTCGTTTCATGAACATTTGCAAATCGACTTCCCATGTATAGCCCATAGCGCCATGAATTTGAATGGCTTTGCGCGCGGCAAACCAGCCAGCATCTGCGCTTGCAATTTTGGCGTGAGAAATGCGTACCGAACGTTGCCCTTCAGATTGGGCAAGGGCATTTGCGGCACGATAGAGCACGGGCTTGGCAAACTCAATTTTGGTGACAATGTCTGCCAATTGGTGTTTAACAGCTTGGAATGAGCCAATGGGTTTGCCAAATTGTTTGCGCTGCGCGGCATAGTCCACAGTTAAATCCAGCATGCGCTGTGCTAGTCCTAAGAGCTGGGCCGACACGCACAGTGCGCCACGGTCTAACAAGTCGTTTGCCAAAGACTGCCCGATTGCTGCATCGACAATACGACTAGCGTCAGTTGGCTGCCATGTCACGGTGGCCAACCGTCTTGAAGCATCGATACTGGGACATGCAACAGCACTGACCTGGTCGGGTGTGAGGGCATGCCACTCTGTGCCGCTGGGAGTAGTGTGAGCCAGCAACAGCAGGTCTGCCAAATGCGCATCTGCTACCCAGGGGTTCACGGGGTGACCCAAGGCAATGCGCGCAGAACCATCGGCAATCAATGGCAACCATTTTTTTCGAACAGGCGCTTGCTCGGGAAGTCCTGCCAAAAAACCAGTTGCCAAATATGCTGTGTCTGACAAAGAGTCGGGAATGCCAAAGTAGCCCAACTCTTGATTCATCAAGGACCAGTCGACATCACCCAGACCCAGCCCTCCAGAGGACTCGGGAACAGACAAGGCAGTGAGACCTTGGGCCGCTAATTTAGATCGGAGTTCGGTAGATCGGCCTGCATCGGTTTGCCAAATGGCACGCAGTTTTTCTGGAACAACTTCAACCATCAAAAAACGGCTGACGGAATCGCGCAAAGCATGCTGGTCTTCATTGAAAGTAAAATGCATGATCAGCCCAGTTAATTTTTTGGCAAGCCGAGCATACGCTCAGCAATGATGTTGCGTTGAATCTCGTTGCTACCGGCGTAGATCGAGCCCGCTTGCGCAAACAGGAAACCTTCAAGCCATTCATTTGATTCTGGGTCTTCACACAATTCTGCGCGTGGGCCTAAAATTCGCATAGCGGTTTCATGCATTTCTAAATCAAGTTCTGACCAAAATATTTTATTGGTACTGGCTTCAGCACCAACTCGCATGCCTTGCTGCACTTTGCCAACGGTGTGATAGGACGCCAAGTTGTAGGCCTCTGACCCCATCCAAGCTCGCATGACCGCATCACGAATAGAAGGATCGCGATCGGCAGAGGCTTGATGCTTGCGGTACAACTGCATCAGTTTTTGAGCGGTTCGCTGATAGCGAGCGGGAGATCTAAGCAGAAGACCGCGTTCAAAGCCAGCGGTTGCCATGGCTACATTCCAGCCTTGACCTTCTTCGCCCAATAAGTTGTCTGCAGAAACCCGAACATCGTCAAAGAAAATTTCAGCAAATGCTTGCTTGCCGTTCAACGCTTGGATCGGACGAATGGTGAGGCCAGGCGCATCCAAAGGCACCATCAGGTAACTCAGGCCGTGATGTCTTGAGGAGCTGGGATCGCTTCGAAATAAACCAAACAACCAATTGGCAAAGATGGCGCGAGTGGACCAAGTTTTTTGGCCATTCAGAATGTAATGGTCACCATCGGGGATGGCTTTGCTGCTGATAGCTGCCATGTCGGAGCCCGCGTTGGGTTCACTCCAGCCTTGAGCCCACATGTCATCGCAACGCGCCATGCGTGGCAAAAACTTGGCCTTTTGAGCCAAGGTTCCGAACTCCATCAAGGTGGGACCTAAAAGTAAGATGCCATTTTGATTGACGCGAAAGGGCGCATCAGCAGCTGCATACTCCTCCTCAAAGATAAGCCATTGAATGAGATCGCACCCACGTCCGCCCAACTCTTTGGGCCAGGTGACGCTACTCCATCCACCATCGGCCAAAGTGGCTTCCCATTGACGATGTTGCTCAAATCCTTCTTTGGTGTCGTGACTTACAAATTTCTCACGTGGAACGTGAGTTTGTAGCCATTCTCGGACCTCTGTCCTAAAGGCGTTTTGTTCGTTTGTGTAGTTAAGTTGCATTCGTACATCCTAGGCATTTAAAACGTGGCATCACGCTTTTGAACAAATGCCTGACGGGTTTCATTGGAATCTGGACTCATATAGGCTTGCAAAGTGAAGCCTTGTTCCCAGCGATATTTATCTTCAAGATTGCCATCTTCAATGCCGGTCAAGGCTTCCTTGGCAATGCGCATCATAGAAGGACTTTTAGCCGCAATTTTGGCTGCAATGGTCATGGCCGTATCACGCAAATCAGCGCGAGACACCACTCGTTCAATTGCGCCCAAACGTGCCGCCTCTGTGGCGCCAATCATTTCACCTGTGAAAAACAGATACCGAGTTTTTTGAACACCAAACATGCGCTGTAAATGTGCTGCACCGCCCATTGCGCCGCGATCGACCTCAGGCAGACCAAAAGATGCATCATCGGCGGCAATCACAATGTCGGCTGCACCGCAAATGCCTATACCACCCCCCAGCACGAAGCCATGAACTGCTGCAATCACAGGTACTTTGTTCAGATGTACGGCTTTGAAAGTAGCGTAATTGCCGGCGTTCACATCCACAATCAATTTGTCATTGCTGGCTAATTCTTTGATGTCCACCCCTGCACAAAAGCCGCGACCTTCAGCACGAATCACAATGACCCGAACTTCGGGACGTTGGCCTTGTGTTTCAATTTCTGCAGCCAAGCCATACCAGCCGGCTGAATTCAGTGCATTGACGGGTGGTCGATTCAGAACGATTTCTGCAACACCGTTGTCATGCAACTCGGTAAAAAATTGTTGTGTCATGCAGGTCGCTCCTTAGGCGGATTGGCCACTGTATTGCTTGATTGCCAAATGCCTGTCATAGGCTTGGCGCATGATGCCTTGAATCACGGTTTCACAAGAGTCAAGTTGGTTGATCAAAGCCGCCACTTGACCTGAAGACATGACACCCTCTGCAGGCTTGCCATCGGTCATGGACCTTTGCAGTAGCATAGGAGCATTTGCTGCCATGACTGTTTGGGCGGTGCTGCCTGGGTCTTCACGAAAACCCTTCCATAAAATGGCCAAGGCTTGTTGTGTGGTCATGCCGGTTTGGGACTTCCATTGCAAGGCCAATTGAACCGCAATGCGCAAACGCTTGAAAGGCGATGACTTCTCAAGCATCAGCAAATACTCGTTGGGAATCATGCGTTGTGGCATGCCATCGACCAAATAAGAGATTTGAATTTTTTCAGCGTCTTTGGCTTGAAGATAACGATCTAAAGTTGCGGCTGGGATGCCGGAGTCACTGGTCATTAGGAATCGGGTACCCATGGCAATGCCTTGTGCGCCAAAGGCAAGGGCGGCCATTAGGCCGCGGCCATCGTAGAAACCGCCAGCTGCAATCACTGGAACTTTGACCGCATCGACCACTTGAGGAATCAATACTGTAGAAGGAACAGATCCGGTATGCCCACCACCTTCGCCGCCTTGAACTGTGATGGCATTGGCGCCCATTTCAATGGCTTTTTGTGCGTGCTTTAATGCGCCCACAGTGGGCATGCAAACGATGCCGGCATCACGCAGTCGACCAATGACTTTTTTGTTGGGCCCACGGCCATAGCTCACTGCACGAATTTTGTGTTCAATGGCCAAATCCAAAAGTTGATTGGCATTTGTTTGGAACATGTGGAAATTCAAGCCAAATGGTTTGTCACCTGTCAGTTCTTTAATTCGCAAAATTTCTGCTTCAACTTGTTCGGCGGCGATGGTGGCGCCTGCCAAAAAACCGAAGCCGCCGGCATTGGTGGTGGCCGCCACCAAGGAAGAACCCGCAACCCAGCCCATGGCTGTTTGGATGACGGGATATTGGCATCCTAAAAGATCACACAAGGGCGTTCGCAATGCATGCGATGAACTCATTCTTTGACGTCCTTTTTGTTGGCTTGTGCCATTGATTTGGCATCATGTCCGCCCAGCTGCCCTGCGCCCATCACTTGGCTGTGCGCATGCGCAAAATGGTGATAACCAAAAGCCACGTCCATGGTGGTGCGCAAACCCTGCAATTCTTCAACGCGGTTGATGACAGTCTTGGTCAGTGCCAATCCCATGCGGGGTTGTTTGGCAATGCGTGAAGCAATGTCATAGGTTTGAGCTTCAAGCTCATCACGGGGTACCACTCGATTGACCATGCCCATCATGTAGGCTCTGTCGGCTTTCATTCGATCACCTAAAAATAAAAATTCTTTGGCAATGCGTGGATTGAGTTCATGTGCATGCGCAAAATATTCAACACCGGGTATGCCCATACGCACAACGGGATCTTGAAAGAAGGCATCGTCGCTGGCAATGATCAAATCGCAGACCCAAGCCAACATCAAGCCGCCCGCTACACAGGCGCCCTGAACCATTGCAATGGTAGGTTTTGGAATGTCGTGCCATCGACGGCACATACCCAAGTAAACCTCTTGCTCGCGTGCAAAAAGCTGTTCTGCACCAGGTTTGTTGGTGTGATCCCACCACAAACTTTGTCGCTCAAATGGTTTGTTGATGTCTCTTCCAGGAGAGCCAATGTCATGGCCAGCGCTGAAGTGTTTGCCTGCGCCCCGAAGCACAATGACTTTCACAGAGTCGTCGTCAACAGCACGTCGAAAACCTGCGTCCAAGGCATAGGTCATCTGCGAATTTTGGACGTTGTGAAAATCTGGCCGGTTCATGGTGAGCGTGGCAATACCATCCACCACCGTGTACAGAACGGGTTCTTGAGTTTCGTAAATAGCGTTGTCTTCACGCTGTATAAATTGATTACCGGGGTCAGATTGCGTCATGGTGCTTATCCCATTGGGGTGGCTCGAAGATTATGAGGGTCGAGTTTGACCAAAATGGCCAGTTGTTCTTCCGTTGGATCGGGTGTGACAGCGATGTTGGCAGGGACATGCAATTCAAATCCCGTGGCTTCTTGAACCTGTTCAACGCTGACGCCGGGGTGCAATGAACGCAACTGTAACTGGTGATTGGGTCCGCCAAACTCAAGCAAGGCGAAATTGGTCAAAACCATTCGGATGTCTAAATCCTCTAAGTTCCACCCTTTTGCCATGCGAGCAGGGTTATAACCTGCTGAAGAAACCATGTCGACTTCGCCACTGACAAAAACTTTGGTGCTGTGATTCGGTACAAAAAAGGAATTGGCGTGGTTCATCGAGTTGCCAGGAAACCCTCGAACGCCCAACATCATCGACTTCGGATTCTGATAATCAGGACCAATCATAGAAATGTTGGATTGTCCAAACTTGTCGATTTGGGTGGGGCCGACCATGGCGTGACGCTTGCCACTCCAAACATTGTCAAAAATACGTGCAAAACCCATCCAGCTTTCGCGCTTCATGGCGTAGTCACCACGCGGTCCAATCGGCACAGGCTCTTGCATCAGCCAGGCCTCAGAGTCCGTCATCATGAGATCGCGGTTGTGTGTCAACATGCAAAGTGATGCAGCCAATCGCGGCACAATGCCGATGCCGGTGGCCAAGATCTCGCCGTCGTCTTTCCAAGCTAGCGATGCAGCACAAATGATTCGATCAACCAAAGAAATTTCACTCATCTCGTGCCTCCTTAAAATACAGGAAGGGGTAACTTGTGAACAGCTTCTATGCCGCCAACAAGTTCTAGGTATTGCGCTTCTGAGCAATGGACATATTGCGCCGCATATTGCTGCCAACCACCGGGTTCTTTGGCGCTGGCCACATACGTTTTGAAATGCTTCACATCAAAACCATAGAAGGGCGCGCACGAAGTGGGGTGAGCGCCGCCAGGTTGGTGAACCACGCCAGTGGTCTGTGTTCGTTCCCACAACACATAACGTGCTTCTTCTGGATTTTCAAAGAAGCTGCTGTCCACCAATTCATCGCAACTGACAAAACATTGCTTGGCTGCGCGAGCATAAAACTCATCCATGTAAACGTCAGGCCCTTTGATTTGGCAAACCCCTCTAACATCGGCGCGGTCGACGTGAATCAGTGAAACGTCCAAGGGCAAAGCAGGCATGGCCACCCATTGCTTCTCATCGTAGGGTGAATCGATCAACTTTAGCTGCGGATTGCGCTTGAGGACATCAGTCCCTAAGCCAACGCGTGTTGGAATGAAGGGTGCGCGCATTGAGGCTGCTTTCAATCCCAACAGCATCATGCCTTCGTCAATTTCCATGACTTCGATCGCGCCACTTTGACGCGCTTGTCGAAAGTAAGGCTCAAGAGGAATGAAGTCCAATGACACAAATGCAAAAATCAATTTTTTGACCTTGCCTGCTGCACACAGCATGCCAACGTCAGCGCCCCCATAGGACACCACGGTAAGATCTTTGACGGAGCTGCGTAAAAGTTCACGTACCAGCGCCATCGGCTTGCGACGCGGACCCCAGCCACCAATGCCGATGGTCATCCCATCCTTGATGTGTGCGACGACATGCGCCGCATTCATTTGCTTGTTCGCCATGGAACTTAATCTTTCTTGTCTGCCAGTACGGCTTGTGAAACGCTGAAGTCGTGACCCCACAGGCTGACGCGAGTGAACTCATGCGCGATGTGCTCTGACCAATCGACAACTGCGCCGCCGAAGCCGTACTCAATGTCAAAATTGGAGGGGCAACGCATGTAAAAAGAAATCACCTTGTCGTTGGTGTGCTGGCCTAATGTGGCCGTTTGTTGCACTTTGTGGGCCAGCATGCGATCCAGAGCGCGGCCAACCTCTGGCATATTCTCGACTTCCACCATCACATGTACACAGCCACTTGGCACGGGGAAACCCGCCAAGGCCAAACTGTGGTGTCGACCATTGTTGCAATGGAAAAAATGGATGGGCAGGGTTGGGCCATCTGGGCCGGCAGGTTGAAAATTGAACAGATCGGACAATTCGAAGCCCATGATTTCAGTGCAAAACTTTACCGTCTCTTCAAACGCTGGTGCTGGCAAAACAGTGTGGCCCATGCCAATGTTGCCTGTGACAAATCCGGTCACACCTACTGGCGATGCAAAGTGCGCGAAGTCTGATTTGTAGCCCCAGATTAATTCATGACGGTTGCCAGAAGGATCTTTGAACTGTGCAACTTGCTGTGCACATCGCAATTGGCATACCTTGGGGTCGCCCATTTGGTAATCGACCTTGGCTTTTTTAAGAACCTCCAATGCTTCGACAAAATCAGCTTCCTGACTAACTTCCCAGCCTGAGACAAGATAAGCATCGCTTGCACCTGGTTGAATTGCAAAGCGAAATTGACGATCGTCCATTCGAACGTAAATGCCGCCATCAGGCGCCGGCGCCGTCATCATGCCCAGAACCTCTTGCGCATAGCTTGTCCAGCGGTTCAGGTCTGTGGTTTCAGCCACCACATAGGCCAGTCCAGCAATTTTCATCATGGTAGGTACTTCCTTTTTTTACAAATAGAGCAGCATGATGAGATTCTGAGGAGCGAGGCACTCTGAGGCATCGTCCGTTGAGACTAAACATCTCAAACCCGATGTAGAGGGGGCTTTCTCAGGGGGTGTAGGGCACGTAGCTGGTATAGCCAGCAGCGCCGGGTGTATAGAGCGTTTTGCGGTCAAATCGCACCAAAGCATAGCCGTGTTGGAGACGTTGAACCAGATCTGGATTGCCAATGAAGTGTCGTGCAAAGGACAGTGCTGCATTTTCAAAATTGAGCAGCGTTGCTTCTGAATTTTCAGCATTGAAGCCGTCATTCAATATGAGGCGTTCACCAAAATGGGTGCGGGCCAATTCAAAAGCATCGATTTCAGGCAAAGGCGCGCGCATAACGTGCAAGTACGCCAATTGCAGCTCAGCGGCTTGTTTCATCAATTCGATGTGGGTTTGTACAGAGTTTTCGTCGCTGGTGTCGTTGTACGTGTTGCCTGGGTTGACTCGCAAACCCACACGGCCTGGGCCAATGGCAAGCCCCATTTCGCGCAAGCATTCGATGGCAAAACGCGAGCGATTGGCTGCAGTCCCACCATACTCATCGGTCCGCAAATTGGTGCCAGAGCACAAAAATTGCATGGGCAAATAGCCACTTGTGCAATGCAACTCTACGCCATCAAATCCTGCCAAGCGAGCATTGCGGGCCGCTTGAGCGTGTTCTTCAACGATGACTTTGACTTCTTGCGTCGCAAGAGCGCGAGGCACGTCATAGGCTTGCATGCCAGCGCTGTCTGTCATGACTTCACCAGTGGCTTGCAGTGCGCTAGGGGCCAATGTTTCTGTGCCTTGTGCTTTGATGTGATGGCTACCAATTCGTCCGCCATGCATGATTTGGAGCACGATCAGGCCGCCTTTTGCATGCACTGCATCTGTCACTTTTGACCAGCCCTTGATTTGTTCTGGAGTGGAGATGCCAGGTTGTCGGCAGTAAGCCTGACCCGAGGCGCTGGGCCAAGTTCCTTCGGCCACGATCAATCCTGCGTCGCCTCTTTGGCCATAATACTCTGCCATCAAGGTGTCGGGGACGCCTGCTGCATCGGCTCGATTGCGCGTCATGGGTGCCATGACGATGCGATTATTGAGATGTAAATCGCCCAACACCAATGCTTGGAAAAGTTTTTGCATCTCAGCGAACTCTCATTTTAGGCGCAGGAGTGCCTCGGCGCATGGTGCGTAAAAAATGTTCGAGAGGTGCGGGTGCTGCCACTTCAGGCAACTGATCTTTGTCGGGTCGCTTGGCCCAGAACTCGCTCCAGCTGGGAAATAAATCGTGAAAGATGCTGTTGTAAGGTTCACGACCGGGCCAGCGCATTTTCATATCGCCTACGGGAGGCTTGTTCAGGTCGGTGGCATACCAATAACAAGGTAGCCGACGACGGAAATACCATTGCTGATCAATGCGCTCGTAATCATCCCAATAGAGCATTTGCATGATGACCCATTCGGCGCCACACTCATGCTCGTTTTTGGAATACACCAAGCCTGTCGCATGGTTGGCGTCGTCAAATTCAATCAGGTGTTGGCCCAAGTGATGCGAGGTGCCCGTAAATTGGTCACGCAAGGTCTGGTCCTGCCAGGCTTTGAAGTGCGCACGGCCCACTTTGTCTTTACCCACGCGAATATCTGGCGCAAACAAATTGACGTGTGCATCCATGTCGCGCATGTCCAAAGACAAAGAGTATTTTCCAGCGAGCTGGCGGATGGCCTCAATAGATTCGAGGCGGTCGATGCGTTGTTCAAGCGAGGAGGGCCAAGACATACGTGACTTTCTTAAAGCGCAGTAACCAAAACTGCTGAGCGTCCACCATCGACGGGCAATGCTGCACCGGTGATGTAACTGGCTTCATCGCTGGCAAGAAATAAAATGGCATTGGCCAATTCTTCGGGTTGACCGACGCGGCCCATTGGAATGAGTTTCTCGGTATTTTGACGAGAAGCCGCATCAGACAACATGCCTGCAGTTGCGGGAGTTTCGACCACGGCAGGAACCACCACATTGACCCGAATGCCATTGGCCGCACCTTCAGCAGCAGCGGCGCGTGAAAAGTTGATGATGGCGGCTTTAGCGGCTGAATAGCCTGCCATCCAAGCCGTACCGAGCGTGCCGCAAATGGATGACAAATTGATGATTGAGCCACCCTGAGGCTTCATCCATTTCATGGCTTCACGCGTGCCCCAAAAAGTGCCGTCAACTGAAGTGGTGAAGTTGCTGTGCCAATCGGCCGTGGAGGTTGTTTCAAGTGCCCCCCAACTGTAAGCCATGGCATTGTTGACCAAAATATCCAATTTGCCATAGCGCTTGACCACGGCTTCTAAAGCTGCGCAAAACGCAGCTTCATTGCTGACATCGAGTTGAACAGCCTCGGCGTGACCGCCAGCTTTTGTAATTTGTTGGACCACCTCGTTCAAGTGTTCATAACGCCTTCCGCAAATCACCACTTTTGCACCTTCTTGTGCAAAACGAATGGCAGTTGCAGCGCCAATGCCAGTTCCAGCGCCCGTGATGAACGCTACTTTGTCTTGAAGTCTTCCATGTGCCATTGAATGAATCCTTATAGAAACGCGCTGCCGCCATTCACAGCCACATTTTGACCGGTCACAAAACCGCTGTCGTCGCTGGCCAAAAAGAGAGCCACCGACGCAATGTCTTCTGGCTCAGCCATACGGCCCATTGGCACGCCTTTGATGATGGCATCGGTCCATTCTTGTGGAATGCTTTGCATCATGGGTGTGTTGGTGGGTCCGGGCACCAATGTGTTAATTCGTATGCCTTGTGATGCCAACTCTTTGGCCATGCTGCGTGTCAAGCCCATGAGCGCTGCCTTAGACGCACAATAGTGCGCAGGGCCGTCGCCCGAAACCGCAGCCGTACTTGCTACATTGATGATGGTACCGCGCGTGCCTGCTTTTTGCATGGCACGAACGACTTGTCTGGCACAATAAAAAGCACCATTCAAATTGACATTGAGCACGCGAGCCCAAGTTTCATCGGGAATATCAGCAAAGGCATCGACAGACCCAATGCCTGCATTGTTGACCAACACATCGACGCGGCCCCACTTGGCCACAACCTCATCGACCAAAGTCGCCACAGCGGCGCTGTCGGCCACATTCAAACTGCGAGCGATACTTTGGCCTGCTTGGTTTTTCAAAGTCTCTTCTGCTGCAGCCAAATTGATGTCGAGCGCGACCACGATGGCACCTTCTGCGGCAAAACGTTGTGCAATGGCTCGTCCCATTCCTTGGCCTGCGCCTGTGACCAGCGCTACTTTCTGATTGAGTCTCATCGTCTGTTCCTTTTGGATGGGTAGAGCATAGGCAAGCCTTCAGCATTGACCATCGTCCAATGAGACTAATCAGGGGTCATGCCACAACTGATTAAAACTGCGTAGGACGACTGGCTGCATCGATGCCGCCATCGACATAAAGCTGCGCACCGTGCACAAAACTGGCCGCTTGGCTGAGCAAGAATGTCACTACATTTGCAACTTCGCTTGGCTCTGCGCGGCGTGCAATCGGACCTAAGAATTTTTTGATGGACTCGCTGTAGCGTGCGTCTTGCAGACCTGCTTGAAGTAAGGGCGTTTCTGTAGCGCCCGGCGCTACGGTGTTCAGCCTGACACCCGCTTGACCCCATACGACTGCGCGCTGTCGAACGGCGACAGTCAAGGCGTTTTTAGAGCCTGCATAAGCCAAATTGCCACCCTTGTCGCCGGCGCTCATCACAATGTGTGCAACCGCTTGCTCATCATTGGCGGTAAATGCGGCAGCCATTGGATTTTTATCCCATGGCAACATGGCTGAGGCGACAGAGGAGATGACCACCGCCGATGGATTTGTACCTTTTTGCAAAGCGGGCAGCAAGCCATCTAGCAATTCAACTGCACCAAAATAATTGACCGAAGTGACCAAAGATGCAGGTAGTGTTTGGGCGCCTAAGCCCGCACACAACACCAAGCCGTCAAGTTTGTGGCTGCAGCGTTCTAAGACCGCTTGGATGACGGCTTGCCGCCCCGTTGGTGTTGAAAGATCACCTTGGATGTCAGCGTTTTTAAGATCTACCCCTATGACGGTATGACCTGCCGCGATCAATGCTTCGCGGGTTGCTGCGCCTATGCCAGAAGCAGATCCTGTGATCAAGATGGTGGTCATTCTTTGCTCCTAAAAATAAAATGCCTACACCCAGCATCGCAGGGGGGGGTGAATGCGAAACGATACTACCCAAGACTGTACTGTCCAATATTCCCCCTCGGCGCTCAGCGTCCAAATGGACGATGCCATTGCATAGAGTAGTCTCACAATGGACACTCGAACCTATTTGTATTTGGAATTCTATGAGCAACCCTTTCCAACCACTGCTCCAATCAGGCCGAATTGGTCAATTGGAAATTCGCAACAGAATCATGATGGCGCCCATGGGTTCGAACTTTGCCGAAACAGATGGCACTTGCGGCGAACGAATTCAAGCTTACTACGAAGAACGCGCTAAAGGTGGTGCTGGTTTGCTGACCATGGGGGTCTGTTCAGTGGCGTTTCCCCATGGCACGGGCGAACCTTATCAAGTCGGTGTCTCGCGCGATGATTTCATTCCGGGTCTCTCACAAGTTGCAGCCAGAGTTCATCGCCATGGCGCCAAAATTGCAATGCAACTGCAACACGGTGGCAAAACAGCGGCACTTGACCGAGCGCAAGGCCGAGAACTGTGGGTGCCTTCCATACCCAAAATGGTGAAAAACGACATGATGTCAGCCATTACCCAAGACGAACTCAAAACCTTCATTGGGATTGGCCCCCACCCCGTCCGCATTCGCGTGATGGATCATGCTGACATTGCGCAAATGATCGAATATTTCGCATCCGCAGCGTTACGCGCCAAACAAGCTGGTTTCGATGCGATCGAATTGCATGGGGCTCACACGTACATTTTGGCAGGCTTCCTCTCTGCCTACGCCAATCAGCGCGAAGACGAGTATGGCGGACCTCTCGAAAATCGCGCCCGTTTATTGTTGGACACCTTGCGTGCCGTCAAAGCCCGTGTAGGTGCTGATTTTCCCGTCTGGATTCGCTTGGATGGTGAAGAGCTTTACACGCCAGGAGGCATCACTCTTGAAGATGCCATGGCTACAGCAAAAATGTGCGAAGCAGCGGGCGCAGATGCCATCAGTGTTTCGGCTTATGCCACTTTGGCCAGCGGTGTTGTTTTTACAGAAGCGCCAATTCCGCAAAAGCCAGGCGCTTATATGTCCAATGCTGCTGCCATTAAAAGTGTCTTGAAAATTCCAGTGATCACCGCAGGGCGAATTGAGCCCGAAGTTGCTGCCAAAGCTATTGCGCAAGGACAATTTGATTTTGTGGCCATGGCGCGCAAAATGCTGGCCGATCCAGAAATACCAATCAAGCTGATCCAAAACCGGCCGCAAGATATTCGACCTTGTATTTATTGCTATGCCTGTGTGAGTGAGATTTTTGTCAATCAGCGTGTGAAGTGTGCTGTGAATGCCCAAACTGGCCACGAGTTTGAACACCCCGTGACCAAAGTGACCCTACAAAAACACGTGGTCATTGTGGGCGGCGGCCCCGCTGGCATGGAGGCTGCAAGGGTGGCGGCACTTCGTGGCCATCGGGTTAGCTTGTTAGAGCGCAGTGATCGCTTAGGCGGCACACTCTTTTTTGCTGGACTGGCTTATCCAGAAAACGGCAAGCTACTCGATTATTTGGTTGAGCAAGTGAAGAATTTACCTGTCGACGTGAAGTTGTTGGCACAAGTTTCACCTGAATCTGTAGCTGCTTTAAAACCTGATGTCATCGTGGTGGCCACTGGTGCACGCCGTCAAGCACCTGCCATTCCTGGCGCGAATCAAAAACATGTTTGGAGTGGCGATGAACTGCGCCGACTCATGACAGGTGATCGAGCCGATGAAGTGGCCAAAGCCAAGTTGAATTTGTCACAACGCGCCATGTTCAAAGCGGGTGGTATTTTGAAAGTCACTGACAGTACCGAAGCGCTTCAAAGTTTGTCTAAACTTTGGATGCCGCTTGGCAAAAAAGTGGTCATTGTGGGTGGTGGTTTAGTGGGATTAGAGCTTGCAGAATTTTTGCTTGCTCGCGGACGAGAAGTGACCGTGCTAGAACCCACTGACAAAGCAGGCCGAGAACTTTCCATCGTTAGACGCTGGCGCGTCTTGGACGTTGTCAAAACGCATGGTCATTTACAACTCCAAGCGCAGGTGCAGGAAATCACTTCGACCCATGTGGTGTGGCAAGATCTACAAGGCGAAAAACATCAAACAGCTGCCAACTCGGTGGTGTTGGCAATTGGCGCTGAAGCGGACGACACGGTGGCATTGCAATTGGCCAAATGCGGCGTGCCTTTGTATTGCATTGGAGATTGTGCGGGTGTCAACTACATCGAAGGCGCCATGCACGAAGGACATCGAGCAGGACGCAGTGTGTAGTTTGTTTGTTAAAAATTTGGAGCCTCCACGCCACCATCGACACCCAAAATTTTTCCTGTGATCCATGAAGAGGCGGGTGAAACTAAAAAAAGTGCAGAAGCGGCGATGTCCTCTGGCTGGCCCAATCGGCCTAACGGTATGCTGGCCAACATTCTTTCATTTCGCTCGGGCGTTAAATATGGCACAAGTGCTTCCGTCATGATGGTGCCCGGTTCGATGGCGTTGATTCGAATCTCAGGCCCAAAGTCTTGTGCCAAGTTGCGTGTCATTTGATTGAGTGCTGCTTTGGCTGCGCCATAAGCACTAAAGTGTTTTTGGGCGTAACGAGCGGCCACTGAAGAAATATTGACCACGGCGCCCCCACCCGCCTCGCGCATGGCTTTGGCAGTTTTTTGAATCATCAAATAGGCAGGCGTGACATTCCAAGCCAGCACCGAACTGAAGTCGGCCCCGCCCATTTTGTGTGGGCTGTTGGGGCCTGCGCCACCAGCGTTGTTGATCAAAATATTGATCTTGCCAAGTTCCTCCAAGGTTCTGGCAACCAATACGTCCATGGTCGCCTCTTGGGCTATGTCGCCTGCGACCACAATGGCGCGGCGTCCCATGGCACGAATTTCGGCTGCGACTGTTTCTAAATCAGCCTCGGTTCTTGACACCAATGCAACATCAGCGCCTGCCTGTGCCAGTGTCAAAGCGCAAGCGCGGCCAATGCCCTTTCCAGCGCCAGTCACGATGGCCACTTGGCCGTTTACTGAAAAGAGGGAAGCGAGTTGATTCATGGACGTTGGGCCTAGTCAGTGAGTGATCGAAACCAGATATTCGCTTGAATTCAATTTTTATCTCCAAGCAATTGATACTTGGGGTTGATCAATGCGTGATAACGCTGCGAATCATTTGCGCAAACTGATCGCTGTAGGGTGGCAACATGCCCCATTCGCGCCGTGGGTCGTGGCTACCAGCACTGTAAACGCTGCGTACGTGGCTAAATTCCAAGAAGCCTTCATGTCCGTGGTAATGGCCGATGCCAGAGGCGCCAACCCCACCAAAAGGCGCGTCATGCAAGGCTGGGTGCATCACCACATCATTGATTGAAACACCGCCTGACAAGGTATGGTCTAGCACCCAGGCTTGCTCAACATTGTCGGTTCCAAAATAATAAAGTGCCAAAGGTCGTTCGCCGGCGTTGATCTCGGCTACTGCTTGCGCCAAAGTTTGGTAGGTCTGAACAATCAGGACGGGACCAAAAATTTCGTGTTGGGCGATCTCACTGTCAGCACCTGGATTGACCACCATGCGAAGAGGTAGACGACGCTGGGCAACTTTGTCGTCTCCTGCCACCACAATGCGAGCCCCTTTGTCTTGGGCATTTTTCACATAAGACTCAACCCGCTGAAAGTGTCTTTCATTGACGATGGGCGTCACATCTTTGTTGTCGACCGTGGTTGGAAAGAGTCCTTTGTAAACAGACTGAATTTCAGTTATCAAATTTTCTGCTTGTGATTCATGAACCCAGACGACGTCGGGCGAAACACACAACTGTCCCGAATTGGCACTCTTGCCGACAGCAATGCGTTCTGCAGCATTGGCAATGTTGGTGCCACTGCCAATGATGACGGGTGATTTACCGCCCAATTCTAAAGTGACTGGCACCAAGTTTTCTGATGCCGCTTTCATGATGAGTTTGCCCACGCTTGTGGCGCCTGTGAAAACCAAATGGTTCCAAGCTTGTTTAGAAAATTCTGCCGAAACATCAGGACCGCCCAGCACAACTGACAATTCTTCGGGTTTGAAAAATTCTGCAACTGCTTGTTGCAGTAACTCTGCCGTCAGAGGTGCAATTTCAGATGGTTTTAAAACAGCACGGTTACCCGCTGCAAAGACACTGGACAATGGGGACAACAGGGTGAACAAAGGTGCGTTCCATGTACCGATAATGCCTACCACGCCTTTGGGTTGGTACTTCACCCAAGCGGTGGCGCCAAAGTTATCAAAGGGCTGCACGCTGGGGCGAATTTGGTCTTGCGTCCAAGCCTCCAAATGGTCTCTGGCATGTTTGAGAGAGCCCAATGAACCCGCCACATCGTTCATCATGGAAAAGACTGGCGACCTGCCGCCAAAGTCAGCCTCCATGGCGGCGCAAAATGGATCGCAATGTTTTACCAGCATGTCGATGGTACGTTGCAACCGGTCTTTTCTTGTGGCCGCACTCACGGGGCCCTCTGATCTGAAGGCTGCTTGTTGCAGCGCCACCAATTCAGGCAGCGATTGAACGATTTGATTGTCAATAGTAGACGCGGACATGAAATCTCCTAAAGGGCGCTAGCATGCTTGGCCAAAATGTCATGCTATCAAGCAATGACTTGGGTTGCTTAGTCTAAAAAGACGATGGCGCTTGGTTCGCGAATGCGTGAAGATGGGGCATGAATCTAAAATCGACGCCCGATGTGACTTGGCGAACCCACTTGAGTTTGACGCTCTTGGCACTGGTCTATATTTTTTCAGTCATTGATCGGCAGGTCATTGCCATTTTGATTGAGCCAATCAAACAAGAGTTTGGTGCATCAGACACCCAAATGGGCTTGCTGAGTGGCCTGGCCTTTGGCTTGTTTTATGCCGCCCTTGGTGTTCCAGTAGGTAAGCTTGCGGACAAATACAACCGAACCCTGATTGTGGCGGTCTGTTGCTCTCTTTGGAGTTTGGCTACTGTGGCCTGTGGCTTGGCGGGTCAGTTTTGGCAACTTTTTGTGTCTCGAATGTCCGTGGCCATTGGAGAAGCGGGTGGGATGGCGCCTTCTATTTCATTGGTCTCAGATTTGTATCCACCTAAGCAACGCTCGACGGTCATCAGCTTGTTCATGACAGGCCCCAATTTGGCTGTGGTTATCGGTTTATCTTTGGGGGGATGGATTGCACAGCAATATGGTTGGCGTGCGACCTTTTTGGTTTTTGGATTGCCCGGCATCATTTTGGGTTTATTCGTATGGTGGTTTGTCAAAGAGCCCATCAGAGGAGGTTTTGACCAACCTGCCGAAATCACAGAACACCTGGCGCCTTCAGAATCTTTGTGGCAACAGGTTTTTCGACTTTTGCAAATAACAGCTTTTCGACGAGTTTCCTTTGCTTGTGCCATTGCGGGATTGTCAGGTTATGCCTACGGCGTATGGACGCCCAGTTTTTTGGTCAGAACGCATGAGTTGAGCTTGGCGCATGCGGGCTTGATGTTTGGCTTTGCCAGTGGCTTTGGTGCTCTTTTTGGGGGCTTGTTCAGTGGTTGGTTATGCGATCGCATGGTTCAGCGCGATGTACGTTGGCAAGTGGGTTTGCCAATGATCGGCGTATTAATTTCGGTGCCCTGTGCTGTGGCCTTTTTGCTTTGGCCTTCCGGGAGTTATTGGGCATGGGGTGGATTAAATATTCCACATGCGATGGTTTTCTCCATTGCATTTGGATTTTTTGGCAGTTGGTGGCCGTCTTTGTCTTACAGCGCCATCAGTCACATGGTGCGATCTTCTGAGCGCGGTGTTGCCGCGGCCATGTTGAATTTTTTCATCACGCTTTTTGGTATTGGAGTGGGGCCCTTGTTAACAGGTGTCATCAGCGATTTACTGACCCCCAGCTTGGGTGTGCAAGCCTTGCGCTGGTCTTTGGTCACAGTCATGTTGCTTTTGATTCCGACTGCCATTTTTTTGGGCATGTCACTGCAAGCCTACCGTGAGCAATGGAGCGTGATGTACAAGAAAAGTCTTGCCTCTAAGGATGCCCCGACTTAGCCAATTGCTATTTTTTTGAAAATCGTCCGAATAAGGTATGACAAGCCAACCACGATCCCTCAATATGACAACTTTCTAAAGAACGCGACTGTTGGGAGACACAATGGCTACATCTAAAAATTACCGCCTGGGTGAATTTACCTTTCCTAGAGGGTGGTTCATGATTGCAGATGCGGAAGAATTGAACACGCACAAGCCCTTGGCGGTGAGGTTCTTTGGTAAAGACTTTGCCCTCTACAGGGGCAGAGCTACCGGCAAAGTGGTTTTGTTGGACGCTTATTGCCCTCACATGAAAACGCATTTGGCTGCGCCAAACAACACATCCTATGTGGTGATTGATGGTGGCGGAAGCAATGTCGACGGTGACGGCATTCGCTGCCCCTACCATGCCTGGCGCTTCGGCCCCGATGGCAAATGCGATGACATTCCTTATCACTCAGGCCCCATTCCGGCTGCCGCCTGCGTTAAAAGCTGGACGGTGGTTGAAAGTTTGGGGGCCATTTGGGTTTGGCATGATCCTGAAGGCGGCGAACCTGAGTGGGCGCACCCCAGCTTGCCTCAATGGGACGACCCTTCATGGGTCAGAGGCCATTGGGATCATTTGGGTTCTTTGAACCAACATCCCCAGGAAATTATCGACAACATTGCCGACTATGCCCATTTGGGGCCTATTCATGGCTCAACCGTTGAGCGTTATGAAAATGAATTCAAAGGCCACACTGTGACGCAGCGTCAATGTGGTGGTCACCGAACCTTGACTTCCGCAGATGGCTCGGGCGCCATATTGCATACTGACACCACTTACCATGGCCCCGGTGTATTGGTTTCCTACCTGACCGGCATGTTTGAAACCATTTTGCTCATCATGCATACGCCTGTCGACGATGGTTCTATCAAAGTTTGGCACTCCTTGATTGTTAAATCTCCTTTCGGCAATGCACAAGTCACAACCGCCGACTTGGTAGCCGCTCGTCAATATCAAGAGTCCAGTCGCTTGGCATTTGCGCAGGACTTTGAAGTTTGGACAAACAAAGGCCCTTGCTTGAATGGCCTCTTTATTCCCAGCGACGGCCCTTTCGTGAAAGTGCGTATTTGGTACAAGCAGTTTTACAATCCACGCGCTCAGAAACAAGAGTTTCTGGATCAATGCGAAGGAACCTACGTGCCACGCGGCGCTGTGCCCTATACCCAAACTTCTTAAAGTATTTCAATCTGACAACTCCAACTTGAGGCAAATCGAATGGTCAATCAATCCACTGGTGCAAATTCTGTAGATGCTCAAGATGTGCCTTCTGCGTGGGGCGCCCGGACGGTTTTGTTCTTGCTCACTCTGATTGCCATGGTCCAGTTCTTTGATCGGGCGCTCATGGTGGTCATCCTAGAGCCTTTGAAGCAGGAATTCAGTTTGACCGATGCGCAACTTGGATTTTTATCTGGTTTCAGTTATGCGGCAGCATTTGCTTTGGCCGGAATCCCATTTGGGTGGATGGCTGACCGCGGAAATCGGCGAAATCTATTGGCAGCCTTGTTGGCCATTTGGAGTGCCTTAGTGGCTTTCGCAGGATCAGCAAACAGCTTCATGGCCTTGGTGATCACGCGTGTGGGCATTGGTGCGGCAGATGCAGGCGGTCAGCCCTGCTCAGTTTCCATCATTTCTGATTTGTATCCCGCGCAAAGACGTGCCGGTGCGGTCGCCATCTTTTTTGTAGGCGTTCCTCTGGGCATGGCCTCTGGTTTCATTGTGGGGGCCATTGTGGCGGGCCAATTAGGCTGGCGTACAGCGTTCTACGTGGCCGCCGTTCCTGGTGTTGTGCTCACAATTTTGTTGTTGTTATTGGTCAAAGAACCCAAACGAGGTGCCAGTGATGGGATTAGCGAGTCCAAAGATCTGGCACCGTCTTTGTCTGAAACCATCGGCTTCATGCGCAGTCAAAAGTCATTGGTTTATTTGATGCTTGCATCGGTGCTGGTCACTGCGTCTTCATCTGCCATGATGTCTTGGATTGGCTCTCTACTGGTTAGAGTCCATAGCCTGAGTCTTGAAAACGTGGGCTTGCTCACAGGTCTTTGCATGGGCGGCTTTGGCGCCATTGGGACACTTGTATTTGGCTGGGTCGCCGATCGCCAGGGTATGAAAGACATGCGCAATCAACCACGCATGATGGCCATTGCGGCATCTGTGATTGCCGTCAGTGGAACTGCTGTTTCTTTGTTGCCTACCGTGCTAGGTGCAGCTGTTTCTTTGGCCCTGTTTGCCTCGATGGTGGCTGGATTAAATGGACCTACCTACGCCTTGACACAAAGCCTGGTTAAAGTTCGGATGCGCGGCACTTCCATGTCGACCTTGGTCGTCTTGCTCAATTTGATTGGTGTGGGTGTGGGGCCTGCCTTGGCCGGCATTCTCAGTGATCAGTTTTTTGCGGCTTATGGCGCAGAATCTGTACGTTGGGCCATGGTGTGCGTGCTGCTCATGAATATTCCTGCTGTGTTCTTGTTTGCTCGCTGCGCGCATACCATTCAAGACGATTTGCAGCGAGCACAGGCCTGACATTGCTAGGTTTGAATTGATTTCAGGGGCGTCGGTGCGTCACTTGTGTGGCCATGAAGACGGATGATTTCAAATCGCAGATTGAATCAAATGCGGCTTGCAATTGAATTTGAATTTCCACTGGTCCCAATCTCTCAAGCAATTGATCGGTGTCATCAAACCACCATTCCACAATGGCATCGTAGTCGTACCCAGCTGGCCGATCGGCTTGTACAAGGTTCAACACCAAACGTTTGTCCGTATTGATTTTGGAAAAATCTTGCAAAGTCTCACGCAATGTTTGTGGCCCACTTGAGATGATGTTTTTTAAGAAGCCAATCAAAACAGCTTGACCTGCGGGCACATCTACCAAGATGTGCTCTGCTGCTACCAAAGTGAAGTCGCGAACATATCGATCAAAGACGCGCAACTCATCAGGCTTCATGATGGATTGAGTTTCAGAGTCGCTCCAAATGTCGGAGGCCACTTGCAAGTCCCTAATTTGTAGCAAATTCACGCCATCGGCATTCGGATAGATGCCCTTCAAATTGTTGTCGATGCCCATTGAAAAAATACTGGTGCATTGCGTGACACCCAGCACTTTGTCTTGGACATTGCGACATTGTTTCCCAAGCGCAGAATGTTCTCGCCAAGCTTGCGCAAATTCATTCGCTGCCAATTGCGGATTTCGCTTGGCCAGATAAATCATTTTCCAAGAAAGGGTCAAAGATACAGTCAAAGGATCAGTCAAAGGGGGCTGAGGTTCACATCTGATTCAACGATCGCGAATTTCCGCCAAGGGTTGTTCTACCGCATAGGGTTTCATGGCGGTTACAAAAACCAGTGCACCACCTAAAAAACAAACGCCTGTGCTTGCAGCCAAAGACCAACGCAAAGCTTCATTGCCAAACCATGGAATGAGAAAGTCACTGAGCGAGCCAATGAGCAGGGGGCCCAAACCTGCACCGCATAAAATGAGGCCTAGGTTGAAAAGCGCCAACCCAGACGATCTTCGATGCGGCGCTATCAAGCCTGCCAAGGAGGCATACACAGGGGCTGCCCACCAGACGGCAGTAAAGCCAAATAGGACATAAAAACCAATAGCGTGTGGCACGGCCATGCCAGCTATTTGCCAACCGGTACCTGCGGGAAGCGCAAAAAATGCGACGCCTAGTGGCATTGCCAGAAAACAGCCTAGAGTGGGAACGCCTAAGCGCCAGCGAACATCACGTTTTGCCAATTTGTCACACAACCATCCACTGAAAAGAGAGCCTAATGCTGCTGCAAATCCGCCAAGCAGTCCCATCACAATGCCTGCGCCTTGTAAACTCATGCCATGAGATCGGACCAAAAATGCAGGCGTCCAGATGCCAATGCCATAACCTGTGAAGCCCATCAAAACAGAGGCCAAAGTAATGCGGGTAAAGGCGGGTGATGCCCATAGATCTCGTATCAAAGTTGAGATCGGTTCCGCTGGAGCTTCGTTGTATGGATTGTTGGCTGATTGCCATTGACCGCGTTGGGGCTCGATACCTGAAAATCGCAACATGAATGCAGCCACAAGACCAGGCAATGCCATCCACAAAAATGCAGAACGCCAACCATAGTGCTGCGCAATCCAACCTCCGGTAGTAAGACCCAACAAAATACCAATTTGAGGGCCTAACAAGTAAACACTCATAGCCCTTCCTCTTTGCTGGGGCGGGTAGTGATCTGCAATCATGGAGATGGAAGGCGGGCCACCTCCGGCTTCGCCCACAGCAACGCCAATTCGAGCAAAGGCCAAGCTCCAAAAGCCAACCGCCAAGCCGCAAACGGCCGTCATGGCGCTCCAAGCTGCGCAGCAATAGGCTACAAAATTGCGCCGGTTGGTTCGGTCTGCAAAGCGACCAAATGGTACTGCCAATGCGCTGTAAAACAAGGCAAACGCTAGCCCACTCAAAAACCCCATGGCTGTATCAGAGACTTGAAACTCTTGTTTGATAGGCTCCATGAGAATGCTCATGATCTGACGATCAATGAAGCTCATGGTGTAAACAAACAAGAGCAGTCCTAGGGTGTAGTGACTGCGCCAGCCATGGGCGGCATTGGTGGACTGGGTTTGAGACATGCTGCAAATCCTAGAAAGTGATGATTTATTTTTTCAGGAGTCAATCTGTGGTGCATCGTCCGCTTAGACGATAGAACTTATGGGTATGGTTTGCTTCAGGAGTTCATTGGTTTTACGCAAATTGAGATGAATTGCATCAACAGAAACTATCTTAAAACTTTACTCGTCCCAACGGACTATGACATTGCAACAGTCTTTACACCAAAATCACACCTTTCCAAATTGAAACATGCACACATTTGAAAAAGATGTTGAAAACGTTTTGAATATTCAGACAATGGAGTACTTGTTACATGATTGATTACGCCAGCCGGCAGCGAGCACCCCGCAAACACCTGATCGGGTTGACTGCAGTGGTGTTTCTGCACGGGCTGCTGTTTTGGGCCATCAATTCCGGACTTGCGCGCAAGTTTGTGAAGGTCATCAAAGGACCGGTAGAAGCCGTTCTTTTGGAAGAAACCAAGCCGGACATTCCGCCTCCGCCGCCCCCACCTCCGCCCCCTAAGAATTTGCCGCCACCGCCGCCTTCTTATGTGCCGCCCGTGGACATTCAGGTGGCTACGCCGCCCCCCGTCAACGCCATCGCGGCAGTGTCCAACACGCCGCAGCCTGCGGCACCGCCTTCGCCATTGCCTGTGCAAATGTCGGCGCCACCAGCACCGCCTGCGCCACCGGTTCAATCCGCCGCAGTCATCAGTGCTTCCAGTTGCGAAAAGCCCGAGTACCCCAGCGCCTCCAAGCGCTTGGAAGAAGAAGGCACTGTGCAGCTGAAGTTCTTGGTGGGTGTTGACGGCAAGGTCATGGAGTCGGCCATTGAGAAGTCTTCGGGCTTTAGGCGTTTGGACGAAGCGGCCAGGGCTGGCTTGTCCAAGTGCCAGTTCAAACCCGCCACAGTAGACGGCAAGCCTCAGCAAAGCTGGGCGAGCATGAAATACACATGGCGTTTGGAATAAACCCCATTCCAAGCCCAACCCATTTGTTGAACATTTTTAAATTTAATTGAATCCGTTTCAGAGGAGTCCTCCCATGATCAAGCAACTCAAAACTCTCGCCCTGGCCATCGGCTTGGTAGCCGGCCTGTCTTTGGCCAGCATCAGCTTTGCGGCCAAGCCCAAGGAAGCTGCGCCAGCGGCGGCGGCGGCGGCGCCTGCACCCGCAGCTGAAGCGGCACCGGCTGCAGCGCCTGTTGCGGCAGAAGCCGCACCCGCAGCAGCGCCTTCAGCCCACGAAGAAAATCCCTACGGCTTAAGCGCCTTGTGGGCCCAAGGCGACATCGTGGCCAAGGGCACTTTGCTCATCTTGGTGCTCATGTCGATGGGCTCTTGGTACGTGATCATCACCAAGTTCTTTGAACAATCGAAGGCCGCCAAGTTTGCCAAGGCCGCCCAAGACTCGTTCTGGTCTGCCGCTTCTTTGCGCCAAGGCGCAGACGGCTTGGCCGAAGACAGCCCTTTCCGCTTCATTGCAGAAAAGGGTCTTGAGAGTGCCAAAAAGCACACCGGCCTTTTGGGCGCCGTTGATTTCAATACCTGGAGCACCCAAAGCATTCAGCGCGCCATTGGCAACGTACAAAGCCGCATGCAAGACGGCTTGGCTGTGCTTGCCACTGTGGGTTCGACTTCGCCATTCGTAGGTTTGTTCGGCACGGTTTGGGGTATCTACAACGCGCTGGTCAAAATCGGCATGTCGGGCCAAGCGTCGATTGACAAAGTGGCCGGCCCCGTGGGCGAGTCTTTGATCATGACGGCCATTGGTTTGGCAGTGGCTGTGCCTGCGGTGCTCGGTTACAACTGGCTCGTGCGCCGCAACAAGGCCATCATGGAAGATGTGAACGCATTTGGCTCTGACTTGCATTCTGTGTTGCTGGCTTCTAGCAACAAGTAATTCATTTGACTGACTCGACTCATCTCCATTTACCGAGAGGCCCATCATGTCAATGAACATCGGTTCAGAAAAAGACGATGAGATCATGAGTGAGATCAACACCACGCCCTTGGTGGACGTGATGTTGGTTTTGCTGATCATCTTTTTGATCACGATTCCTGTGGTGACCACTTCTATCAAGGTGGACTTGCCCAAAGAGAAAAACTTGGTGCGTGAGACCAAGCCAGAGACCGTGATCATCTCGGTGGATGTGAAGGGCAAGATCTTCTTGTACGACACGCCCATTAAAAACTCAGACGACTTGCTGCAGCGCATGAAGAAGTTTTC
>CAXNGF010000004.1:0-24030 GCA_964201905.1 Limnohabitans sp.
TGCTAAGTAGACTCGATGTCGATCAAGAGATTCCACAAGAACTTTACACCGCTGTGGCTGTTGTATTGTCTTGGGTCTACTGGCTCAAGGGCATGCGCCCTGGAGACGAGAAAGGGACGACAGATCCTTTGGAGCCCTACTATTCTCCCCCCGAGCGAATGCACGAGTAAAAGTCAAACTTCCTGGTAGCCTCGACCTCGGCTGAAACGGGCTACTTGCCCTAGGCGGTCGTAAACTTCAATAGGGCTGCCACAATCACCTAGTCTCAAGCTGTGCAATGCACCCCGAATAGAGTCGAGTTTTCTCTCAATCAGAACAGCGTTTCGCCTGTGCAAATCGCGGCATTCAGTAAGAGACTCGCGCAGGGGTTTCCATTCAGGCAGATTTTGAAGATCTTGTGATGATGGGCAAATTTCAGTAAGCTCTTTCAAGAGATCATTTTTGCCAGGCTGCAAAGACTCAAACCGGTCCAGATCTTGGCTCTTAAGAGCTTCAAACTCCAAAGCCAACAGCTGGACCAGCTGATTTGATACTGAAAGTGCTCGCTCACTCACGAATCATTTGCTCGATGGCATGGAAGCTCTCAGCAATTTTGCGCGGGTTCAATGGATATTGACCATCTTGAATTGCTTGCTTAATGGACTCCACCTTGGCGCGGTCAAAATTTGGCTCTGCCATGGCACGGGCGGCAACATTGCTCAAATGCAACTCATCGGGGCCGGGCGTTTTGGCAGTGGTAACAGCAGGCGCAGACGAATCAAGGGCCACACTGTCTTTCGAGCTGCTTTTGCGGTTGGCTTTGTCCAATGCGCTGCGCAACGACGCGTCCGACTGGGCGCGCTGTCCATAGTTTGAAATTGCATCGGTCATAACTAGCTCACTTTCTGTTTTCTCATCACATCAACCCACAAAAAGGGGATTGGACATGCTCAGTATCGGCAGTAGATTCTAGAACTTGAATCACTTTATTGTGAATTTTGGGGTCTAAATGCAAAAAACTGTGTATTTTTTGCATTTCAAAGCCCTTTTGCCGTGTTGGGACCCGTTACCACACCCGAAACTTGACGGCCCGACTCTGGGTTCTTCAGCTTCACTTGCTCGCCAAGCCGGCCATCCTGCATGGCTTCCATTCGGATCGAAATCTGAAACTCAGACTTGTTGCCAATGGTCAGCATGACCGTTTGACCTTGCTTCACCAAAATGGCACGGCGAATATCAGACACCCTCAAGGGCTGCCCTGCAGGAATATCTCTGGTCAGTTCCGCTTGATGAGCGTCTCTTACCGTATTAAGTAACTGAGTATCGGCATTTCCCGGCGAAGCTTGAACTTCTTCTAGCATGTCAGGCTGCAAAATGACGCCTCTTTGCAACAAGCGGCGGGCAACCACCACTGTTTTAGGCAGATTGCTTTGCTGAGTGGCCGAATTTTGAGGTGTCGCAGGAATTGGAACAGCTGAAGGGGCAACACCCACCGGCGAACTGGGTCGCACAATGGGCATGCTGACTTGTAAATAGAGTTGCCACACAGGCTCGGCACAACGCACTCGCACCGTTTCCTTGGAAGCAAAGGGGTGGTCCACATTCAAAGGTTTTTGGCAGCTTTGAACTTTCAATCGATCGTCTAAGGGCGCAATAACGACTTCTTTGGTATTCACACCATGGGTTTGCGACATCCATTGACGCACTTGCAAACCCATTGCCTCGGCTGCCGAGTTAGCTTGCGCATTGGCGGCTAAAGGCAAGCAAATGGCAAATAGCCAAAAAACCGTCAGGCACAGGATTTGCATCAAGCCTTGGGCAGGTGTAGTTGTTTTGACACTTGGATTGAACATACCGGAGTTCATGCAATAAAGATGCCACATCATCATGAGAATTGAAACCAATTTACCTAATGCCCCTTTGAGCGGTACGCCCACTTCCGTAGCGGCTTTGTCACGACCCGGCTTTGCAAAAGCCATGGAGCAAGTGCAGCCTGCCAATGTCAAAGTGATTCAATCGGGTGACACACTCACCGGCATTGTGAAAGAGCAGGCCCAACGCCAAGGCGTCAAGCTTTCGCCTTCTGAAGAGTATCGGTGGGCGCAAACCCTGGCCGCTGACAGTGGCATACAAAACCCCAATGCTATTTTTCCTGGCCAAAAGATTCAACTTCAAAATATGTTGAATCAGTGGCAATCAGGCCAAACGCAAACACAAAATCAAGCTTCTAACCTGTCAAAGCCCGCTATTCAAGGCAACCCGGCCAAGGGCAGTGACAAATTAGAAACTGTCACGATCACAGCCGGCAGAACCACACAGACCTTTCCCAAGGGCAATTACATCAATGCTGTGGCTCACCCAGTTTTAAGCCAAACACTCGATCGCGCAGTTACTCGAGGCTTCATTCCCAAAGTTGAAAAGCAAGACGTTTACAACAAAGTTTTGCAAGTGGCCAACAAACACAAATTCTCGCCAGACGACTTCGCTCGCCTTACCTTGATGGAAAGCGATGGCATGAATCCGCAGGCCACCAATGCACGCTGTCACGGCATCATTCAGTTTTGCGATGGCCCGGCTCGCGGTGCAGCTGAAGTGGGGTTCGGCCAATCACCCAAATCAATTTTGGGCCTGAGTGTTTACCAACAATTGCACTTGGTTGATACTTACTTTGACAAAGTGGGCCTCAAGAAAGAAGGCGCGGTGCCTTTGGATGAACTCTATTTGGCAGTGCTTCAACCGGCGGCTCGCGGCGAAAAACGCCCTGAGGAACCCTTGGGCATTCCTGGCAAACAAGCCAAGTACTTGTACGAAGGTCGTGATCCACAAGCGCCCATGACGCGTACTTCAATTACTCAAGGCCTGATGCAAAATGCGGCAGACCGTTTGGGTTTTAAACAATTCCGAAGCGGAACAACTGGCAATCCTATCAGTGCAACGGGAAGTAGCCCCGTCAGTCATTCTGTCAGCAATGCCATCAACAATGCTTTGAACCCATTGCCAGACTCCCACCCCAATTCAGCTGCACGCATTAGATTGCAAGTTCAAAAAGCCGCTGACTACGACGCCTTGGAAGCACCACAAACTTGGTTGCGCTAAGCCCACTTGGCTTGGCAATTCTTTTTTCCAAACAGACTCAAACAAAAAAGCGGCAAGGGTTTGCCGCTTTGTGAGCCCTTCGCTGACAAATGCGCTGGGCACGCATAAACCCATATTTCTCCTCGTAAAACGGCTAACAAGCCCGTCAAAAATCCTTCGAAAAACGGCAAGAAAAGCATGGCACGGCTCTTGCAATCGAACACTTTGCAAAGAACTTTAATTCTTTGGGCTGTCGGATATCCGGCATGAATAGTTTCGCGAAGGAGAGCACATCATGAACATGATTGACAACGCACTGGGAGTACATGCTCAGGCATTGGGCTTGCGTAGCAAGCGCATGGAAGTCCTTGCGCGCAACATTGCCAATGCCGACACCCCCCACTTTAAAGCTAAAGACATTGACTTCAGGTCTGTCTTAAAGCAAACCCAAGAATCTACTTTAAATACCACCAGCAATCTGCACATGGCTATGCCTATGGAGGAAAGCCCAGGCGGAGAAAAGTTCCGAATTCCGTTCAATGCGGCATTCGACGGTAACACCGTAGAGATGAACATTGAGCAGGCCAAATTTGGTCAGGTCGCAGCAGACTACCAAACCACTTTAAACATCCTTGAAAACCGCGTCAGCGGAATTCGCAGAGCACTGCGTGGAGACTAATTTATATGTCACTTGATCGCATTTTCAATATCGCTGGTTCTGCGCTCAATGCACAGACAACGCGCATGAACACCACTGCCTCCAACTTGGCCAACGCGGGCACCGTGACTGGAAACGAGGCCGAGGCATTTCGCGGCAAACGCCCCATGTTTAAAACCATCATGGAAGGCCAACAAAAGGCGCATGAACAAGGTTTTGCGGGTGGAGTGCGCATTGAAAAAATTATGGACGACACCTCTCCCATTCGAAAAATGCAAGACCCAGCCAACCCAATGGCTGACAAAGAGGGCTATGTGTATTTGGCCAACGTTAATGAAATGACTGAAATGGTTGAAATGATGGCCGCGGCTCGTTCTTATCAGAACAACGTGGAAGTGGTGAACACCACACGTCAGATGTTGATGCGCACCATCGACATCATCAAAACTTGAACCATTCGAAGTTCAAAGCCTAAATTAGGAAACTTTTAACATGTTTTTATCTAACAATAACACTGGTCTGAACGCCGCAGCCAACTCCATAAACTCTGGCAAGAATATCAATGCACCTGCTGGTATTAAAACCACATCTCAAGCTGCACAAGAAGCGCTGACAGCAAAGGCTGGAACCTCCAGCGGTATGGGTCAAAAAGATTTTCTAACTCTGTTTACCACTCAATTGAAATGCCAGGATCCTTTGGACCCTGTTAAGAACGAAGCTTTCGTTGCTCAATTGGCGCAGTTCTCGCAACTCGAAGCCACCACTGACATGGCCGACACTTTAAAGGCTTATGTCGACAGCATGGCCGGTGAAAGAATGATGAGCAGCACCAGCATGATTGGCAAAACTGTTGCAGCACCTGGTGCCCCAGCTGTAATCACTCAAGGCGGCAAACCAGCTCAAGGTTTTGTAAATCTTCCAAGCGGCGCAGAAGGCGTGAAGTTGGAAGTATTTAACGACAAAGGCCAACTGGTTACCAGCCAAGTCCTAGGCGCTCAGAACATAGGTGACATGCCATTTTCTTGGAATGGCACCAGCGACGCAGGCAGCAAAGTGCCAGATGGCAACTACACCTTCAAAGCCACTGTCATTAGCCAAGGCAAAACCACTAACCCAGTGGTCAATGTTTTGTCTACCGTCACTGGCGTGAATCAACAAGCTGACAAAACCATTTTGCTCGAAGTCGTTGGCGGTAAGTCTGTGAAATTAACCGACGTACAACGTGTCGGCACCTAAGTCACTTATCTAAATTTCGAATCATTTTTCAAACGATCCAGCTCAAACCTAGGAGTTATCTACCATGTCTTTCTATACCTCGCTAACCGGATTAAATGCTGCTACCGCCATGTTGGGCGTGACCAGTAACAACATCTCTAACGTGGGCACCACAGGTTTCAAGCGATCACGCGCTGACTTCGGCGACATTTTTGCGACATCGCCATTGCAAAAAGCTTCTTCGACTGTGGGTCAAGGTGTTTCTCTAAAACAAGTATCGCAGGAATTTAGCCAAGGCAATATTTCATTCTCATCTAATGCCCTTGACTTGGCAGTCACTGGTGACGGTTTCTTCCCCATGCGATCAGCTGATGGTTTACAAGAACTTTTTACACGTAATGGTTCGTTCTTGTTGAACGAACAATTTAACGTTGTGAATTCTTCTGGACAGCGTTTGATGGCCGCGACAGTTGACTCAACCGGTTCTGCGAACGTCAACGAACGCGTCGTTCTCACTATTCCACAAAAGACATCTGGCGATGCTAAACAAACATCTTTGGTGTCATTGGGATTGAACTTTCCTGCCGATGCGGAAGTGGTTACCGAATCCTTCAACCGCAGTAACTCAGCTACCTACAACAAATCGACTGCCTTTACCGTTTATGACAATGGTGGCAACGGATACCTGGCTACCATCTATTACGTCAAAACAGCCAATGCAAATCAAAACGTGCCTTTTAACAAATGGCAAACGCACGTATTCATTGGTGAGGACCAAGTGAATGCCTCTTTGGTGCAAGCTACCGATGTCAACAATGAAAAAATTTACGTTAACCAGTACGGTAAAACAGCGCCCTACAGTGCCGTCAAAGATGAATTGACCACTGCCAAGACTCAGTTGTTTTCATTGGACGAATTGACTGCAAAGAAAACTTCTGTGGCTGCAGAAGTAACTGGTAATGCTGTAGACGAAACCAACTTCGACTGGATTACAGGTAAGACTAAAAGCGAGTTGACTACCCTGTTGGTTGCTGACGCATTCTCTGTGGATATCGACAACAGTGGTGTTCCCGTTAAAGTTGACTTATCCAAATTTTCAACTCTGTCTGCAACCACCAAGATTACGGGTGACATGATTGCCGAAGAAGCTACCAATCAACTGATCAAGGGCTTTGGTATATCTCGCACATCGACCGACACTGCAGGCGTTGTGACCAAAGGCGATGAGCGCTATGGCATGAAAGTCTTATTTGACGCTGTGAATAAAAAGTTTGTTGTTCAATCTGGTACAACAGGCGACGCCTCCAGCATTAAAATGTCAAGCGTTAAAACTGCCATAGCTACGGCACTTGGCCTCAAAGCAGACGAAGTAGCCACTGAGACAAAGGCCACTCGCGGTATTGAGTCAACTGCTGCCATGGCCTACGGCACAACGCCAACAGTCAATACGACCACTAACTTCAACGTAGACAACACCAACAACAAATTTATTGTCACGGTAGACGGTATCAAGTCAACCGTTTATGTGGATGTGGGCGAATATTCGCTGGGCGAATTCACCACAGCGCTGCAAACCAAAATCAACGCCATGGCCGAGACGCGTACCGATGGCCTCACCCCCAAAGAAATCAATGGTGTGAAGGTCGAGTTTGACCCCATCAAAAAAGCCTTCAAATTTACCAGCGGTACCACTGGGTCAGATTCTTTCATGAAAATTTCGGGCGAACCCATTTGGGGTTTGTCTACTGTAGAAGCCGGCCGCGGTGCTACTTCAACTTGGATTCAACCTACACAACACGTTGATTACAACAACGGCACCCCTCAGCCTAAGTACATTGACGGCGAAGGCAATGAGACCACCAACAGCGATGGCTATGTAGGCTTGCCAGCATGGTCACCCGTCTATCTTGACAAAGGCGAGCTGACATTTGACACCGGTGGAAACTTGGTGTCGCCCGTAGAAGGTACGCAATTGGAAACTGTGTATCTGGCAGGTGGTAAAGGTGCTTTGACCATCAACATTGATTACTCCGCTTCTACCCAATATTCATCAGCTTTTGCGGTCCTGTCGCAATCTCAAGACGGTGCTCCAGAAGGCGATTTGGTGGGAGTAACCATTGGTAACGACGGCTTGGTAAGTGCCTCCTTCTCCAATGGCTCACAAAAGTCATTAGCCAAAATTTTGTTGGTTAACTTCTCAAGTCCTGTGGGCTTGCGTCAGATTGGTGACTCCAGCTTCTTGGCTTCGGCTGCTTCTGGCAAACCTATTTTGGGAACACCAGGCTCTGCAGGTTTTGGAACACTGCGCGCTGGTGCCACAGAACGTGCCAATGTGGACTTGACACAAGAGTTGGTTGATTTGATTACAGCTCAACGTAACTTCCAAGCCAATGCAAAAGCCATTGAGACTTCAAGCACGATGACTTCGGCCATCATTAACTTGCGCTCTTAATCAGCTCAAGCTCTGACCTCATAACAGGACTTCAAAATGGATCGTTTAGCCTTTAACGCCGCGGCCGCCATCAATGAAATGCGGACTGGCCGCCAGATGACAACCAACGAGTTGGCCAACGTTGCCACGCCAGGTTTCAAACGCAGTTTTGAGTCGGCCATGTTGACTTTGAAAGTTCAGGGCGCTGGTTTTGAGTCTCGTCTACAACCACAGTCCTTCTCAAGTGACAACATCAACATGAAGCCGGGCGTCATCATGAAGACCGGTCGCGACCTCGATGTGGCCATGGACGACCAAGCTGTGATGGGTGTGACAGCACCCAATGGGGAATTGGCCTTTACACGGCGCGGTGATTTAAAACTCAATGGCACGGGCGTATTGGAAACTGGAAATGGCGCTGCTGTGCGGGGTCAGAATGGTGGCCCCATTACCATTCCGCCAGGCTTTTTGATCAAAATCAGCAAGGACGGTTCTATATTTGCCACGAACCCTGGACAAGCCGGAGTAGCTGCTCCCGTGCTAATTGACAAGATTTTATTGCGCGATGCCAGCGCAGTGAACTTAGAGCGCCGGGAAGACAGCCTTTACCGAGTTGTTGGCAAACCCAACGAAGACATTCCTGTGACAGGAAAATTAACCACCTTATCGCCACAAACATTGGAAGGTTCTAATGTGAACGCCATGGAAGTGATGGTGAAGTTAATGGACCAAAGCCGTTCATTTGAAATGCAAGTGAACGTGATCAAACAAAGTAAAGATGTTGACGAATCAAGCGGAAGCATGATGCGCGCCTCCTCTTAATGATTTTTATTTCTTAACAAACAACTGAATATTTAAAAGGAGCTCGCCATGGACGCTAGCATGTGGGTTGCAAAAACTGGTTTGGATGCGCAGCAAACGCGCATGAACGTTATTTCCAATAACTTGGCCAACGTCAATACGACAGGCTTTAAGCGCGATCGCGCTGTGTTTGAAGATTTGCTGTATCAAAACATTCGCCAAGCTGGCGGTCAAACAGGTGCCAATACACAAGCCCCTACCGGTCTCATGCTTGGAACGGGTGTGCGCGTGGTTGCAACTGAAAAGCAGCACTCTCAAGGCAACATGGTGAACACCCAAAATCCTTTAGATGTGGCCATTGCGGGCGAAGGATTTTTCCAAATTGCCCAAGCTGACGGCACCATTGCTTATACGCGTGACGGCAATTTCAAACTCTCCAACTCAGGGCAGGTGGTTACCGCCAATGGTGCTTTGTTGCAACCAGCCATCACCATACCAAATACAGCCTCTAGCGTGACCTTTGGCCGCGACGGCACTGTATCCATTGAGTTGGCTGCAGGTGGTTCGCAAACCATTGGTCAGATTCAGTTGGCGCGCTTTGTCAATCCAAGCGGCTTGGAATCTAAAGGTCAAAACTTGATGAAAGAAACACCAGCTTCAGGCCCAGCTCAAATTTTGCAACCTGGCGTCACTGGCGCTGGCAATTTAATGCAAGGCACCTTAGAAGCCTCCAACGTGAACGTGGTGGAAGAAATGGTGAACATGATCGAAACACAGCGCGCCTACGAAATTAACTCCAAAGCCATCTCAGCGGTTGACGGCATGTTGAAGTTCATTAACAACAACCTCTAAGGCAAAGCATCATGAACGCCATCGCAAACTTCAGCCAACAAGTTCGCACTTTGCACTCCAAACGCATCTTGCTAATTGGTTTGGCTACGTTGTCTGTTTGCTTAACAGGTTGCAACGTCATGCCACCTCAGGCCATGTCGCACTCACCGCAGTTTGAACCCGTTTATCCCATCCAAAAAAATCAAGCAACTTCTGCAACGGGCGCCATTTATGTGGGCCGTCAAAGTGACAGCTGGTTTGGCAAAGGTCGCAATTTTCAAGTAGGCGATGTCATTACCGTTTTGCTCAATGAATCAACCCAAGCGGCTCGCAGCCAAGTGGGCTCTGTTAGCCGCAATTCAACCAACGACATGCTCTCTCCAGGTTTAGCGGTTCTTGGCAACAAGCTAGGTGGCGTCATGAAAGGCGTTGACTTTTCTAAAACCGACATCAGCAACAAAGGCACTGGCTCAGCCGATCAAACGGCCAGCTTGACGGGCTCTGTGGCTGTCTCTGTGGTGGAAGTCATGCCGAACGGCAACTTGGTTTTGCGTGGTGAAAAACAATTGGCCTTGACTGAAGGCTCTGAAGTCATTCAAGTGGCCGGCATCATTCGCCCCGATGACGTCGCACCCAACAACACCGTTCAGTCTCGCCGTTTGGCCAATGCACAAATTGCTTATCGCGGTACTGGCGATTTGGCCAATGCATCGCGTGCAGGCTGGGGTACCAGCGCTTTGTTGAAGCTCTGGCCTTTCTAAATTTAGCTCTGCTTCAGTGAATAGACCCAACAGCAAGTCATCATGAAAAAATTCAACCCCTCTTGGACCACCCTGTTTTTGGTGCTCAGCCTTAGCTGTACCAGTGCCTTGGCCGATCGCATCAAAGACCTCACCACCGTGGCCGCCATGCGGACCAACCAGCTCATTGGCTACGGTTTGGTCGTGGGCTTACAAGGTACGGGTGACGGCTCTGACGTGTCATTCACCGCACAAAGCATGAAGACCCTGCTCAACCGTTTGGGTGTGAGTTTAGAGGGCCCATTGTCTGACTTTGAAACCGCCACCAGCGCTGGCAAGATTGACATCAAAAACGTGGCCGCTGTCATGGTCACGGCAGAACTGCCTGGCTTTGCCAAGCCTGGCCAAAAAATAGACATCAATGTTTCGACCATTGGCAAGGCCAGCAATTTGCGCGGCGGCACTTTGCTGCTCAGTAGCTTGCGCGGCGTTGATGGCGAAATCTATGCTTTAGCCCAAGGCTCACTGACAGCCACTGGCATTGATGCCCAAGCCGCCGGCTCTAAAGTGGCCATTGGTGTGCCCACTGCCGCCCGAGTGCCATCTGGCGCCACCGTAGAGCGCATGGTTGAAAATCCCTTCGACAAGGCCGATCGCATTGTTTTGAATGTTCGCGAAAGCGACTTCACCACCACCAACGCCATCGTGAATGCCATCAATGGCCGCTTTGGCAACGATGTGGCCAGAGCCCTTGATGGTGTCTCTATTACCTTGCAAGCCCCAATTGATTTGACGCAGCGTGTGGCCTTCATGAGCATGGTTGAAAACATGGATGTCATGCCAGGCGAGCCCACCGCACGCGTGGTGGTCAATGCCAAAACAGGCACTGTTGTCATTAGCCGCAATGTGCGCGTCACCGCCGCCGCTGTGACGCATGGCACGATCAGTGTGTCGATTGCGGCCACCAATGAAATTTCTCAGCCTGGCGCATTCAGCCAAGGCCAGACTGCTGCTGTTCAAAACGCAGAAGTTACCGTCAGCGAGCCCAACAAACCCATGTTCATGTTTCAGCCAGGTGTAGACCTGCGCCAAATTGTGGACGCTGTGAATCAGGTGGGTGCTTCACCCTCCTCCTTGATTGCCATTTTGGAAGCTCTCAAAACCTCGGGCAGCTTGCGCGCCGAGCTGATTGTGATCTAACACCCCTTTCACACCGGCAATCACGCAACTTCAAAACTGGCACAAGATTTGCTCATAAGTTATTTATCTACCTTTGACTAACCCAAAAAGCAAAACCCGACACCCACCATGGACGCCATCAGCACTCCCGCTCCTAACTCCTACCTAGACTTTGATGGTCTGGGTCAGTTGAAGGGACAAGCACGTACAGATGCTAAGAGTGCCATTAAGCAAACAGCGCAGCAATTTGAAGCCCTGTTCCTGCAAATGATGATGAAATCCATGCGCGAATCGATTGTGAAGAGCGAGATGTCTGAGTCGAGCACCATGGAAACCTTTGAAGGCATGTTCGACAAAGAGGTTTCGGTGCAGCTGGCCAAAAAGAACTCCCTGGGCTTGGCCGACATGTTGGTCAAGAACCTCGAGCAACAACAAGCCAACCTTGCCACCACGGCAGACATTTTGAAACAGCGGCAAGATCCTGCCGCTTTCAATGCCGCTGCCAAAGGCATGGCCTTGAATCCGAAAACGATGGGGATGTCACTTGACAAGTTAAGCGACAAGCCTGGCGCAATTGCGCTGCCCAAGTCTCATATTTTTCCCTTGAGTTTGCCACCCAAGCCTATTGCTAATGGGAGTGGTACATGACCGATTTAGTCAGCGTTGCCTCCAACGCGGTACAGTCCTACCAGCGAGCGCTGGGCACGGTCTCTAACAATATTGCCAATGTGGGTACAGATGGCTACTCACGACAAGAAGTTGTCATGGCAGCCAACCCAGTGGCAAGGTTAGGCACAGTTTATTTAGGAACGGGCGTCACGGTCGACTCCGTAAAGCGCCAGTACGACGCCTTTGCCGAGGCCAACCTTCGCAACAGCAACAGCAATTTGGCCAGCCAAGAACCGATGGTGAATTATGCCAACCGCGTGATTGACATCATGGGTAGTACCTCGATGGGATTGAGCGGCGCACTAGACCAATTTTTCAATTCAGCTCGCGATCTTTCCTCTGATCCCGCCTCAACAGTCATGCGAGGCAGTTTTTTACGCGATTCAGAAAACATAGCTTCCCGCTTTGGAGAGCTGTCTAGTCAACTTGATTTGGTTCAAAACGAAACCGATGAAGCCGTGAAAGGCTATGTCAATTCGATGAACACTATCGTCAAACAACTGGCAACTGTGAACACACAGCTTACCAGGCAAAAGTCAGTCAGCATGCAACCCGCAGACCTGCTTGACCAACGCGATGTGCTGTTGAAAGATTTATCTAGCTACGCCCAGATCAAAACCGCCTTTTCAGAAAACGGTTCAGTGTCTGTGAGCCTTGGCCCATCTCTGACCCGCGATGTGGTGGTAGACGGCGTGAAGTTTTTTATTCTAGGTACCAACTTCAACGCTGCTGCGCCAGAAAAAGTGGGCTTGGTGCTCGATCCCTACGGCTCATCTACTTCATTAAGTGGTTTGAGCGGCGGCAAACTTGCTGGCATCCTAAGTTTTCGCGAGCAAGTACTCGGAAGCAGTCGCAGTTCATTGGACACCTTGGCTAACAACTTCGTCAAAGAAGTCAACGCCGTTCACACCAGTGGCATCGATGCCTATGGCGACACTGGCATTGATTTATTTACCATTGAAAAGAGTACGGTGGGATCTGCTGGCACCATCACCGTCAACATCACCGATGCGTTGAGAGTTTCTGCTGCTGCGCAGTTTCGCGTCTTTGAAGCGCCCAACAACACGGGCGGTGCTGACGCTGGCATTTTGTATCTAGGTGAACCTAGCAATGGTCCGCCCGACATCACCAACACTTTGGTGAACAATCCCAATTCGGCTGCAGCCATTACGGTAAAGCCCACCATTTCACGTCCTGTGTCTGCGGTGAGTACCATACCCAATGGTCTAGAAAACATCAGCATCATGATGGGCGAAGCCGACCCCGGTCAGCAGCTGCAGATTTTTACACGCGATGGTCGACAGCTAGTAGGCACGCAGGTGGATGAGGCTACTCAAGGCCTGATCTTGACAGAGGCCAATGGCTTTGCCATGAACGCCAGTTACAGCAGTACCTACTTGAATGTGAACGGCTCTGAAAGCTACAAAGACATCAAAGTATTTTATGGTGCCAAAGCTGACTCAGGCAGTGTGTTACAAGCAGATGGTACCGAAGTTGATCCAACCAAACACACCACCGTCACCAGAGTGCTTGTACCGGCTACTTTGCAAAGTGATCGTATTCAAACTGGCCTGACATCCATTTCAGCCGGCTTGTTCAAGCTCAATGGCGTGAGCTTGGCAGGTATTTCTGCGGCCAGTGGCACCCTTCAAGCCTCAGACATAGCTGCAGGCATTCAAGCCAATGGAATTTCTGGCATTACAGCCAAAGCAAGCAACGAAATTCGAATTCCAGTGAGCCAACTCAAGTTGGATTTGCCGTTGTCATTGAAGAGTGGCAATGCAGCTACTTACACCGTGATCAACGCTGTTCCTACCGAGTTGACAAGCGTGGCAGGTTTGATTCAGGCTATCAATGCCAAAAGCAGTCTTTCCGGTGTGCAGGCGTCCATTGGGGATGACGGCAATTTGGTGCTAACCAATACAACTGGCAATGAAGGCAAAGACATATCCATTGACAGCTCTGCATCGCCCAACACGTTAGGCTTAAAAGCTGGCAACTATGGCGGGAAAATTAGCATTACGCGTGCATTGGTCAATGACGTTGACACCCCCGTAGAATTAGGTTTTGCCAATGGCACACCTTCTGATTTGTCAAACATTGGATTTAAAACAGGCGCCTATTTATCGGGCACTGCCAATGAAGATTTGCTGGTTTTTGTATCGGGCCCAGGGGAAGCCAAAATTTCTGCAGGCTACTCAGGCCAAGCAGTAGACTCTAAACAAGCCCTGCGCAATCAGCCCTTAAAAGTTCGATTTGACAGTCCAACGAGCTTTAGCATTATGGACATCAACACCAACACCATCGTTGCTGAGCGCAGCTTTGATCCTAACTATTTGGAGCCTGCCTTCACATACCAAGGCATTCAAATTTCGTTTTCAAATGCACCTAAAACGGGCGACATTTTTACAATCGACGGCAACAAGGATGGCACCGGCAACAATGAAAATATGTTGCAGCTGATCGGCTTGGAGTCAGAGCCGATTATGGGTGGTGGCAAAACATTTGCGTCTGCCTACATAGACAATGTGAACGACATGGGCAATATTGCTCGCCAAGCTTCCATATCGCAATCGGCACTGCAAGTGGTATATGAGCAGGCGGTAACCGCTCGAGACCAGATATCTGGCGTTAGCCTTGATCAAGAGGCTGCAGATCTGGTGCGATACCAACAAGCCTATCAAGCCTCAGCCAAAATTCTTCAAGTTGCTAGTCAATTATTTGATAGCGTTTTGCAATTGCGTTGAATTGTTTGAAAGCTAAAAAACCATGAAAATTTCAACACATCTTTTGTTTGATCGTGCTTCAGCTCAAATGAACGCCATTCAATCAAACCTCACACAAACGCAAACACAACTGGCCCAAGGCAAGCAAGTGATCAACGCCAGTGATGCGCCTGATCAAGTTGCAACCATTCAGAGAATGAGTTCCTTGATCAATCGCCAAGAAAGCTATAAGAGCTCGCTAACTTCGGTTCAAATTCGATTAGAAAGTGAAGACAGCACATTGCAAAATGTGACTGACCTGCTCATCCGCGCCAAAGAAGTTGCAGTTCATGCAGCCAACGACACACTCAGTGCCGATAATCGAAAAGCATTGGGAATTGAAATGCAAGCTTTGCGCGATCAAGTTTTGAACTTGGCAAATAGCAAAGACAACAATGGCAACTATATTTTTTCTGGCAGCAGAGTCAAGCAATTACCCTTTGGCGGCCTGACTTCAGCGAGTCCTGGTTACCAAGGGGATCAAACAAAAATGTTTGTTCGGGTTTCTGAGCAATTGAGCATTCCTTTGAATCGTCCTGGTACCGATGCCTTTAGATCATTAAATCGCCCGGAACCTGATGGCACTGTCAATGGCGTAGGCTTCTTCCAAGTCATGGACGATTTAGTTGCTGGCATCAATCAATCTAAATCTGCAAACATCACCAGAGGTGTTGGTGAATTAGACAAACTCCTTGAAGGCGTCACTCTGGCTCATGCCGATGTTGGTACCAATTTAAACGTGATCGATCAGCAAGCCAGCGTCATTGATGATTCTATTTTGAACTTGAAAAGCACACTTTCTAACATCGAAGATTTGGACTTTGCTTCAGCCATTACAAAAATGAACCAACAGATTTTAAGTTTGCAAGCAGCTCAAAGTAGCTTTGCAAAAATATCGCAGTTGAATTTATTTGAATATATTCGTTAATCAATTTCAATTTCTCTCAAGTTTTATGAATATGTGTCGATTATCAAAAATGACTTTTCTAACTGGATTAATCTATGGCCACTGACATCATTAGTTCATTAGGCGCAGGTTCCGGAATGGATGTCAAAGCATTGGCCAACAGCCTGGTTGATGCTGAGCGCGTGCCTAGAAAAGAAATACTTGATAAGAAAATTAAAACTGCACAAAACGGTATTTCCGGATATGCAGCCCTTAAGTTCGTCCTTGATAGCCTTAAGATAGCTTTGACTGATTTGAAAGATCAAAGCGATTTCAACACGCAAAACCCAAGAAATAGCCAACCCAACGCCATCGCTGTGACAGCGTCTGGCCAAGCCAGCTCAGGCGCCCACAACATCATTGTCAACAAATTGGCTCAGGCTCAAAAATTAGCCAGCAGTGGATTTGTAGCCAACACCACTTCTTTGAACAACGGCGAAGCTTTTAATTTAAGTTTGTCGCTCAATGGTGCAACAGCTGAAACCATACAAATTCCCGCAGGCAGCGACACTCCCAAGGGCGTTGTCGCAGCTATCAATGCAGCTGGCAAGGGCGTGACCGCTCAGCTCATCAATACGGGAGACTCTGCAACTCCTTTCAAGATCATTCTTACAGGCTCCACCGGGTCAAGCAGCAACTTTGCAATCACCAGTGACAATGCCGCCCTTAATTTTGACACCACCATTCAATCCTCAACCAACGGCGAGGTAGTCATTGATGGTTTGAAAGTCGAGACCTCTAGCAACAAAATGACGGGCCTTGTGCCAGGTATGACTTTGGAGTTCTTGGCTACCACTACCGGCACCGCCACGTTTGAAGTCGTTCGTGACAAAGCAGCCATTCAGTCCAAAATTGAGGCACTGGTTACTGCTTACAACGACGCCTCTACCGTACTCACTGTGGCTGCTGATCCAAAGTCAACCATTGAAGGGTATGGCGCAAGTTTGGTAAACAACCCTATTGTGGTCACAGCGAAAAACATGATGCGCGAATTGATTTTCACCGACTCCAGCTCGCCTTCAGGCGGGTTGAAAAACATGCGCGACTTGGGCATTACTGTTGATCGTTTTGGCAAAATGAGCTTAGACAAAGGTAAGCTCGACACGGTTTTATCTAACAAGTTTGAAGACGTTGTCACTTTGATGTCTAACAATCAAGAAAACCTTAGCGTTTTCAGCCCCACAAAATCTGGGGCAGCTGGCGAAGCCGTTAAAAAGCTGACGACCATGCTGGCTACCAACGGTATTTTAAGCACTCAAAGTACCAACTTGACCAAGCAAATTACCGGTTACAACGAAGACTTGGCCAAGCTTGAGACTCGAATGACTATGTTGCTTGGCAGATACAACAAGCAATTTGGCACCATGGAAGGTATCGTTGGCCAGGGCAAGAATGTTCGGTCCAGCTTGACAAACATGATGGCTGCTTACAATAAAAATTAAGTCTAGCCCCCTCTAGTCCTTGTACTGGTTCTTTTTTTCATAAATTCCCCTCAAGTTTTGAACTGAGGGGTCGATTCACTGTTTAGGAAACTTTCCTTTTCACCTTTTGAGTGTGAAAACCAAAGTTTTTGGTGAATTTATTAATTTACAGAAAAGGACGGATCATTATGTCTTCCGAAATCAATCCTCTCGGTTCTTCAGGTGCTCGGGGCCGAGTGGTCCATGAACCAAAAGTTGCTGCTCGAAATACAGAGACTACTAGCGCACCATTAGCTAGAGAAATATCTAGATCAGAACTCCACAAGTCTACTGCAGCATCCTTTGATCCCATGGCATCAAGGCAAAATGTCAAAGAAGCTGTTGATATTTTAAACAATCAAATGACTTCGAATAAACGTGGCATTGGTTTTACCGTCAACAACGACAGTAACACCCCTATTGTCACAGTGCGCAATACAAGCACCGGTGAAGTTGTAAGACAAATACCCAATGAAGTTGTCATTAAGCTAGCTATTGGCTTGGACAATTCCAAGGGAGTCATTCACAACAAGCAAGTTTGAAAAATATTTACATATTTAACTTAAGTAATTTAAATAGCATCCGAATCATATTTCAACAAGCAAACAAATAAGAGCTTGTCAACCTTTCCACTCTTTGAAGGAGAACCGAAATGTCAGTTATCAATACAAACGTTAGTTCATTGAATGCAGCAGCTGCACTTGCAATCAATGAACGTAATTTATCAACTGCCATGGAGCGTCTCTCCACTGGCAAGCGAATCAATGGAGCCAAAGACGACGCTGCAGGTCAAGGTATTGCATCTCGCATGACGGCCCAAATCCGCGGTTTAGATCAGGCTGTTCGCAATGCAAACGATGGCATCTCCATGTTGCAAACCGCTGATGGTGCCTTGGAAGAAGTTAGCAACATGTTGCAACGTATGCGAGAGCTTGCCGTTCAAAATACGAATGAAACGCTCGCATCTGCTGATCAATCAGCTTTGAGTGTAGAGTTTACAGCTCTGAGCGCAGAAATTACGCGAATTGACTCAGATACCTCTTGGAACAGCAAGACTTTATTTGATGTAGGTGCTGCAACTTTTCAAGTCGGTGCGAATTCTGGCGATGTAGTGTCTGCTTCAATTGAAGCCATTGCAATTACAGGCACAATTTCAACTATAGGTGCACTTGATACTGACATTGACACCATAAATACTTCTCGTGCGGCTTTAGGTGCGGCGATCAATCGACTTACTTATGCTTCAAACAATGCGTTGAGTATTTCAACCAACACAAGTGCATCTCGCAGTAGGATTATCGATACCGACTATGCGAAAGTCTCCTCAGAGCTTGCCCGAACGCAAATTGTGCAACAAGCGGCAACGGCCATGTTGGCCCAAGCCAACCAGTCCAGCCAGTCTGTGCTTGCTCTGCTCAAGTAAGTTCTGCTAGATCGCTTGCCAGTCATTGATTGGCAACCAAAAGCCACCTTCGGGTGGCTTTTTTGTTGGCACAGCTTTTGCTTTAACTGGTTATCGCGGCAATTTATTTCCTGATTGCCGTTTACTAACCAACTAAAGGCAAAAGTATGCACATCGAACTTCAACAAACCATGCAACACATCATGCAAGCTGATGAGTGGAACATGGAAGACATGGTTAAAGAGGTATCACGCTTCACACCCATTGATTTCCGCTTAGGTATTCAATGGCTGGTGACTCAAGACAAGCCAGACTTGGCGCAAGCACTTGCTGAAGCTGGTTTAAGTCTATTTCCCGAAAGTGAAGACATCCTGGCAATTTCTGGCCTCTTGTCAATGAGCCGGCAAGACTGGTGCTTAGCCGTTGAACTGCTTCAAGACTTGATTGCAGTTCAACAGGAACGTGTTCAGCCAATGACTTTCCAGATGTTGGCTCGTGCTTTGGCCTGCAATTTAGACCTTGCTGAGGCTCACCAGGTATTGGACAAGGCCCTCCAATATTGGCCGCAAGACGCTACGCTCTTGTCTGAAAAATTAGCAATGAGCGCGTCGCAAGACGTGCTTTCAGCCCCCACTCAAACCAACTAAGGCAGCGGCAATTTTGCCAAACGGCAGTAAATTGCCACCGGCAAGAAATTGCACACCCAATATTTAGGAGTCTCTTATGACCGTCATTAATACAAACATCAAAGCGCTTTACACGCAACAAGCCCTTAAGGTTTCTGCGCGCGACAGCCAAGTTGCGATGCAGCAGCTTTCTACAGGTAAGCGCATTAATTCCTCAAAGGATGATGCGGCTGGTCTTGCGATTGCAGCCAGGATGACGCAAAACATTCAAGGCCTCAAACAAGCGGTGCGCAATGCTGGAGATGCTATTTCCTTGATTCAAACTGCAGAGGGCGCGACCAATGAAATTAGCGCCATGCTGCAACGGATGAGTGAGCTTGCTGTTCAGTCGGCTAACTCAACTTACTCTAGCGACCAGCGAGGCTATTTGGACCAAGAATTCCAGCAACTGAAGCAGGAAATCATTCGAATTTCTGAAACACATGAGTGGAATGGCTTTCCTATTTTGAATGGTAAAGCAGGCATTCCCGTGGGCGCACCTGTTTCAACCACTGAGGCTCGCCCTGCAGTGTCCGCAGCTACCTTGGGCGCTTCTCTTGCCGCAACCGACTTGGTTATTTCATCAGGCGATCCTCAAGTGCCCGTGACCATTGCTGCCAGTTTGGCAACTGACGATACAAAGAGTAGCGCCATTGCATATTCCAGCAAACCAGCCGGAAGTGCCATTGCAATTGCTGCAGCTATCAATAAACAATTAAGCGTTACAGGTGTTGGTGCAACTGCAAATGGCGCTGTGATTGAAGCAACCAAAACCGTTGTGGCTACGACATCCACACAGACAAGTTTATACGTCAATGGCACGGCCATTTCACTCAGTCTTTCTAAAACTCATTCAGTTGAAGAGAGAAGACAGTATGTGATGGACAGCATCAACTCAAGCACGACCAGCCACGGCGTCAAAGCAGCCGATAGCGGCAGTGGTGGACTCAGCTTAAAAACAATTGACGGCCGAAACTTATCTGTTTGGTACGACGGTGCCAGTTATGAAGGCTATGATTTTGGTTTGGGCATGAAGACATCCTTGCCCACGGATCCAGATGGCGTCACTGGCGTTGCCAGTGCTACTGCCGCTGCCGTCACCACAACTGCTGGCGTAGCCGCCTCTACCGTTTACGGAACGGTTACTTTAAATTCCATGAATACCTTCACCATTGGTTCTGGCACTGCTGGCAGCACTAATTTTGAATTGCTTGGCTTTAGAGGTATCCCAGTTATCCCTAAAAATATTGGTCGCCTAAGTTTCCAAGTTGGGCCCGCACCTGATCAACTTATTTCCATCGATTTAAGTGACTTTGGCAAGAAGGGTGACATCACCAACATGATCACAGGCGAGGAGCACCCCACTAACTTGAACACCGTTGAAAATGCCAACGTGGTGATGCAAGCCGTCAATCAATCATTGGACCGAGTGGCTCAAACCAGAGCCACCATGGGTGCCGTTATGAATCGACTGCAGCACGTCATTGACAACGTGACAAACGTTGTGACCACTTCAGAAGCATCTAGAAGTCAAATTGAAGATGCCGATTACGCCACTGCATCGACCGAGTTATCTCGGACTCAAATCATGCAGCAAGCTGCCACAGCAGTTTTAGCGCAAGCCAATACAGACCAACAAACCGTCCTTAAACTCCTCCAGTAAGGCTTGTTGGATGTCAATAAATTGACGAAACACTCATAAATTTAATTACTAAGTATTCAATTTAACATGGCACGGCCATTGCTACTACTCTTGCATTCCTATGCACATGAGGCACCAGAAAGCAATGAGCTCTTTACATACCGCGCAACAAGTTCTTTGGCTGGATCCAATCCAGCCGCTCGACGCGCCCGAGCACGCCCAATTAACGGCAGCTGGCCTGTCTGTTCGCTGCATCAATACGCTTGACGAACTTCAATCGGCTTTAAGTCACGGTCAAACGCTGGCCCTGGTCATTCGCCATGACACCACTTTGGATTTGCTGCAAAGCTGCCAAAACCTCATGTTGCGCGCTGGCTGTGCATTGCCTGTGGTCTGCCGTGTCGACCGCCGCCACTTAGAGTTAGCTGTTCAAGCCATGCGCCAAGGCGCTGCGCATGTGCTGGCCACCGACGACTGGTCTGCTCCTTCTTGGCAAATGGCCCACCAAGCCATACAAGCTTTGCGTTTGAATTCCTCTGCCGCTTCCATGGTAGCCCGCATGGCGCCGCCCTCAGAAGTGGTGGCTGCTGCCACACCGCAAAAGAGTGTGGTGTATGTCGACCCCGCTAGCCGCCACTTGCTGGCCCTGGCTCAGCGCGTAGCTCAAGCCAACGTAACCGCCCTCATTGAAGGTCCCACTGGTGCTGGTAAAGAAATATTGGCGCGTGTGTTGCACGAGTCTTCCAAGCGCGCACGCGGCCCCTTCGTCGGACTTAACTGCGCCGCTTTGCCAGAGCAGCTCATTGACGATATGTTGTTTGGCCACGAAAAAGGTGCTTTCACAGGCGCACAAAAAGAATTCAAAGGTTTGTTTGAACAAGCCCAAGGCGGCACTTTGTTCTTGGACGAAATTGGCGAAATGCCCATGCACTTACAAGCCAAGTTGCTTCGTGTGTTGCAAGAGCGTTTGCTTACTCGCTTGGGCTCAGAGCGCCAAGTGGCCATCGATGTGCGAATCATTGCTGCCACCAACAAAGACTTGCGCGTGGCCATTGCCGACCGCGAGTTTCGGGAAGATTTGTATTTCCGCATCAGCACATTCAAGTTGCGTGTGCCGCCTTTGCGTGATCGCAAAGGCGACATCTTGCCTTTGGTGGCCAGCTTGTTGCTGCGCCACGCGCCCAATGCACAAGAGTTTACTTTGAGCGACGAAGCACAAACTCAACTCTTGGCCTATCCATGGCCTGGCAATGTGCGCGAATTAGAAAATGTGGTGCAGCGCGCTGTGGTGTTGTGTTCCGACCAACACATTGAAGTTCATCACCTGATGTTTGACGATACGGCAGACATGCACTTGATGGGCTTATCTCAAGAATTAGCTCCCGTGCCAGTGACCGAAGCCATTCAAAGCTTCAACGTCACTCGTACTGGCCCTGCAACATCAGCCACGCCTGTATCTCAGTTTGGCATGCCTACCGCAGCGCTGCCCTATCCTGATACCAGCAATACCGAAGACAACGCGTTCATTGGCTCTAATTTGCAAGAAGCCGTTAAAACCAGCGAACACCAAATGATTTTGGCAGCTATTCAAAACACCGAAAGCCGGATGGAAGCCGCAGCCAAGTTGGGCATTAGCCCCCGCACGCTGCGCTACAAACTGGCCAAACTTAAAGCTGAAAACAGCACCATGGCTTGGGCCGCTTAAGGGGAACACACATGATCGAAAAAATTAATTCCCAAGGCAACATTCAGTCAATGTTGCAAACTCTGCGCTCTCATCAGTCCCAAGCGGCTGGCGGCATTGACACCGATGGCAACAAGGTTGGCGGCCTCAATGGTTTGGCAGGCTCGCAAACCACTCAAGGCCCTACAGGCTTTGGCGATTTGGTGCGTCAAAGCGTTGACAAGGTCAACGAGAACCAAATGCAAGCCACCAAAATTGCGTCCTCTTACGAAAGAGGCGAAGGCGTGCCCCTCACCGATGTGGTGTTGAGCATGCAGAAATCGTCCTTGAGTTTTGAAGCCACCTTGCAGGTGCGCAACAAAGTTCTCAAGGCTTACGAAGACATTTTGAACATGCCTGTTTAAGGCCTGAACTTAAAGAATAAACTGAGAGATTTCAAACATGGCCACAACATTAGCACCTTTCCAACCAGGACTTGCCTCAGCGGGCACAGGCAGTACCGCACTCGCTACCACAGGTGGTAGCAACAACAATTCTGGCGGCGCACTCGCTACTTTTACACCTGGCATGGACATTAATAACCAGGCGAGCAACTATGGCGCAGGCGGCTTTGGCCCAATTGTCGCAATTCAGCAATTGATGAAACAGCCCGGCGTTAAAAAAGCCATGCCTCTCATTTTGATGGGCTTGGCTGTTTTGTTGTTTGGCATTATTTACATCTGGATCAACATGCCCACCTACCGCCCCCTCATGGTGAACATGAGTGAGGCCGAGCAGCAAACAGCCATGGAAGCCTTAAGAACCAGCGAGTTCAAACCTGTGATGGACCCTTCAACGGGTCAGATCACGGTTCCTGCCAACAAATACCACGAAGCGCGAATTTTCTTGGCTTCTAAAGGCATTCCAAAAACGGGCAACTTGGGCATGGAGTCTTTGAAAGACCAATCGGCCATGACCACCAGCCAGTTCATGGAACAAGTGCGCTACACATCGGCCATGGAGCAAGAGTTGGCGCGCACCATCATGCAAATTGACACCATTCAGCAAGCGCGTGTGCATTTGGCCATGCCAAAGCAATCGGTGTTTGTGCGCGACCGCACACCCCCTAAGGCATCTGTCATCATTACCCCTTATGCAGGCCGTTCGGTGTCTCAGAACCAAGTTCAAGCCTTGGTTCATTTGGTGGCTTCTAGCGTGCCACTCATGACACCTGAAAACGTGGCTGTGGTAGACAACCAAGGCAAACTCATTACCGATTCCAGCTCAGCTGCCTCATTGGGTTTGACTTCAGCGCAAAGCACGCACAAACAAAAAATGGAAGATGTGTATCGCCAACGCGTGATGCAAATCTTGTCACCCATCGTGGGCGACAACAATGTGCGCTCACAAGTGAACATGGCGCTTGACTTCACCCAAACAGAAGTTACGACAGAAGATTTTGACACTCGTGAAAAAGGTCCCAGGACACGCTCCGAAGCCTTGAGTGAAGACAAGAATGCTGCGCAAGACGCTGCAGGCATTCCAGGCACACTGTCCAACACGCCTCCACCAGCACCGTCTGTGACAACCAATTCTGCAGCTGCTACGACTGCTGGCTCGGGCGCAGGTACTACCAGTGCTACCACACGCGCTACACGCAACTACGAATTAGACCGTTCTGTTCGCCATGTGAAAAATGCAACAGGCACTGTAGACCGCTTGAGTGTGGCCGTGCTAATTAATGAGCGTGCACCTACTGTAGGTCCCAAAAATGACAAGGGTGAACCAGGCGAGTCCAAGCCCAACCCTTACACTGATGATGAAATTGCTCGCATGCAAGAGTTGGTGCGCGGCGTGGTGGGCTACAACGAAAAGCGTGGCGACGTGGTCACTGTGGTGCAAGCCAAGT
>CAXNGF010000005.1:0-22906 GCA_964201905.1 Limnohabitans sp.
CATGCGCAATGCCAAATCGTCATCACCCTTGGCGGTAACCACGGGGACGGGGTTCTTGCCATAGGCAAGCGAAACAGCTTGACGCATGTATTTGCTCATGCTGAAACATCCACCACCAAGCCGCGACCCGATGGGGTCCAGTCATTGACTTCTGTGGGTCGTGCACCATGCACGACGTTGAAAGTGCGCATGTTAAGACCCGCAGAGCGCAATTCATCTCCCAACAAGAAAGAGCGAGATCTAGCTTGAGCCACAACAGACTCTTTTTCAGCCCACATGGTGAGTTCAAGTTGTTGTGCATTCATAAGTTGCGTTTTAAGCCAAATAGGACCGAGGTCTTCTGTTTTGGAATGCACATTCACTGTGAGCACAGCTTGTTCGCCATCTTGGCGAGGCCCGCGTCGAACCGTGAGTTCAATCGGGTTGGCGTCCACAAAAGGCAGCGTCATACTGAACAAAACTTCTTGTTGGGCTTGGGCCTGAACGGCTTGTACTTGTCTGGCTTCGATGTCGTCTACGGCTTTGGTCAGCTTTTCAATCAGACCAGAGTCAGTGGTCTCTTCATCGGTGCCAGAGATGCTCAGCTCTGCGATGAGTTTACGGATTAATTGCTTGGTGTCTTGCGGCGGCTGTAAGCCTCTGGCCAACCATACCTCTGCGCCCATGGCACCCATCATGGCCTGACTTAATGTACCAGGCGTGAGTTGTGACATGGACAATTGCAAGCCCCGCCATTGCGCTTGCAAGTCGGGTCGTTGGACTTGGTTTAACAATTGATCCAGTGTGCCGGGCTGAAAGAGTTGGTGCAGAACTGAATTGACATTAGGCCTGTAAAGCAAGCTGGCAATGCGTGACACAAAAGGCGGTGCATTGATGGGCACCAAGCTGCCACCTTGCGCACGCAACCAAATCGATTCACCCACTTGATTGGCCAACAGGCCAGGCGCAGGCAAAGCCTTGCCCTGCAACATGAGCATGGGTTGGTCTTGCAGTAGCTTGACGGAAGCCTGAACCACTTGACCATCTCTTAACCCCAACTCTGCGGCTGTGCTGGCCTGCAAAGGCAGCAGCTTACCTTCCAGATAAATCGTGGGGATTCGGCCAGGCGCAAAGAGTGCGTCGGCCCCTGAAATCAAGGGAACCGGACCCAAGGCTTGCGAACAGCATTGTCGCGAGCGGAGGGGCCGGGATCTGGATTTTTAGCAGCCTGGGCTGCCGCAATGGGCGTCAACAGCATTGCAGCTACATGACCATGATCAGGAACGGCCAATGTGATGCCGGCTTTCAAACGTTGTTGAGGATTGCCAGAAATAATTTTGGGATTGGCATCTTGCAAGACTTTTCGCAATACGCCAATGGCAATCGGGCTGTTTGGGTAAAACTTTTGCACAAGCTTGTCGACAGCCATGCTTTGATCAAGTGTGACTTGCGCAATAGCAACTGGGTCTTGAGACTCAGCACTGGGCTCGGCCGCGCGGCTAGGTGTTGCCATGAAACAAGTCATGGCGCCCACTAGCAACCAAGAGCTGGCAGAAGTGCTGTTCCAAAATTCAAGGCGTTCTGAAGTGTTCATGTCAAACTCAATTCATTCAATTAGGCGTCAAAGTGAAGTTGGCGCTAGCGCTTGCGTTGCCTTTGACTGGTAGTTTAGTTGGTGCAGAAGGGCGCGTGCTTGGCAATATGGAGGGCTCTTTGGTCAAGGTCTCTGTGGGCCATGCGCGCCAGTTTGCTTGGACAGCTTGCGCGGGACCTGCCAACACCATCAGTTGCGAGCCATGGGGCGAAACAGATTGCACTGTTGCCAGCAAAGTTTGAGGCGCGCCCTCTTTGCTCATTAACTCAGCCGGAAAGCGGGCAGGATTGGCGACAATCCACTCATCGCCTTTGCGAACACCTGACAAAGCCCCTGCGTTGATTTCAAGTTGTTGGCCTCTGACGGCTGTGACTTGCGGATTCAGGGGGTGGCAGTTAAGCCAATCATGTGCACTGTTGCGCCAAGTGCGAAGTTGTTGTTGAATTTTGGCAACACTGGCGGCAGTCATTTTGGGTGCAGACCAAGAAGAGCGCTCAATCTCTAAACTCAGTGTGGCTTCCTCTTCGATCTGCGCTGGCAGCCCTTCCGTGTTGACCAATTGAAACTCAAGTGTCATAAAGAAGTTTGGATTTTTAGCGCCTAAGTAGGCCTCTAACGTACTTTGAGGCAAAGACGTTGTCTTGACTGTCAAAGTGGCTTGCCAAGGCAGCGTTTCTGGCCGATTGCCAACCAGCGCTCGCTCATAGCCTGTCATGCTGTTGGCCATGGATGCGGAGGGCAAATTGTTGACTGCTCGCCATGCATTGGCTTTGCCATTTTGTGCGTTGGACTGAACCCATTGCGTTTGAATTTGCGGCACCAATGTTTGCAACAAAGCGTTCGGTGCGTTGGGGTCGATTTGAACCTCTAAGCCAATGACATGGTTCATGCGCGAGCCAACAGGAGAAGTGCAAGATGAGTCAGCTTGCAAACTATTTTCTGGGACTTCAGTCGTACTTGGTTTTGTTGTTGTTGTTGTTGTTGTTGCTTGCGCGTCTGTGCTGCTGGTGGGGTATTGCAAGCTGGCTTTGGCTTGGCCGTTTTCATCGCGCTCAAATCTAAGTACTTTGACGCCACGAACTTCCATGCCATTTTTAAAAGTGCTGTTCTCACGCAAGCTGCCCTGTGAGTCCACCCAGCTTGTACTTGAGACTCGGGTAGGGCTTTGCAATGACGCATCAATCAGGCTTTGGCGAATGGCATCAAGGCGCTCTTGAGGGGTCAGAGGTGCTTGAGGTGCCATGGCGCCAGAGGGCAGCTTTTTGCTGGGCAAAGGCGCTTGATTTTGGGCCGCAACTTGCACGCTCACGCCAGCGCTTAGCGCTAGGCACACGGCGTTGATTTGAAGGAAACTGCGACCCTGAATCATGATCAACGGCCTTTAGAAACCATCTGTCCCATGAACAAAATGCGCAAATCTTGCACCACATCGCGGTCTAGCGACAAAGTGGTTTCGTAGGTGTCTTAGCCTACAGGGGTAATGCTGACCATTCGAGCGCCATAAATCACACCTACCACCTTGGTTCTAAAGGTGTCGTTGGTCACAACCATGTCGGCGACGGTGGAGCTGGCATCAAGTTGCTGACCATAGACCTGCTCGGTCAAGTTGCGGTAAGCATCGAGTTTGGAGGCGCGAATGGCCATCAAACGCTGCTGTGCGGGGTTTTTGTGGTTTTGCACAGCGACCACAGCATAGCCAGTGGCGGTGATGGTTTCCCGTTTTTCAACCAATGGAGAAGCCACTGTGTTTTGCTCTTTGGGGGCGGGCGATGCCATGGCCAAATCAATTGTTTTGCAGCCTGTCAGGGCAAACAAGCCAAATACCAAGCAGAGTGAGGTCACGCGTTTCATGTTCAGTTCCTTGTTAGAGGTGGGACTTGAAGTCCTTCACCCTCTGATTCGGCATCAACTTGAGAAGCTTGAGAGCTTCTGAGTTCGCTTGTTGTGAAAAGGCGAAGCACCATGACGGTTTTCCGACATTTAAAACATTTTTAACCAAAATTGCAATACATTCGTGTCTTGAGACAATTTATGATCAATTCACTCACCGCCCATGGCTAAAAAGAGCCCTACCAAAGCCTTTATTGGCGCCAGTGCTGGCGCTGAGGCCATTCGCCACCTCATTGAACGAGTGGCTTGTTCCGCCGCAACTGTCTTAATTACCGGGGAAAGCGGCACTGGCAAAGAGTTGGTTGCAAGAGCTTTGCACGATCAATCCGACCGAAGTGGCGGAAATTTTGTACCCATCAATTGCGCCGCCATTCCCAAAGATTTGCTAGAAAGCGAGCTTTTTGGCCATCGCAAGGGTGCCTTCACAGGTGCCATGGCCGATCGAATTGGCAGGTTTGAGCTAGCCCACGGGGGCACCATTTTCTTGGACGAAATTGGCGACTTGTCATTGGACATGCAGGTCAAGCTGCTGCGAGTTTTGCAAGAGCGCACAGTTGACCCTGTCGGTGGCTTGAAATCGGTCGAGGTGGATGTGCGTGTTGTGGCGGCTACTCACCGAGATTTAGAAGCTGAAATTGAGGCGGGCCGGTTTAGGGAAGACTTGTATTACCGCCTCAATGTGTTGCCTTTGAACACGCCTGCCTTGCGACAAAGAGCGCAAGACGTCCCTGCTTTGCTCGCCCACTTTGCAGAGTATTTTGCAGTTAAAGGGCAAGTGCCTATTTCCTTCACTTCTGACTTTACAGAAGCATTGAAGGACTACGCTTGGCCTGGCAATGTGCGGGAATTGTCCAACTTGGTCGATCGGTTCAATACACTTTTCAGTGGCCAACTTTTGAGTTTGGCGTCGGTGCCCTCTTCGTTGTTGCCCAAAGGTTTGCGCACGATTCAGGCCGAACGTGTCAGCACACCCATCATAGATTCCCTTGAAATAGTCGCCCCATTGAGTGCCAAAGACATGCACCACAGTGCCAATGCCGAGGTCATGAACCCCTTTGCCAATCCTGCGCCCCCATTGGGCATGGACCTGCACAATGAAGTGGAAGACATCATTATGTTGGCGCAAGGCTTGCCCAGTTTGCCGCCTGAGGGGCTTTCACTGAAAGACCGGCTGGCGGACATTGAGAAAGACCTCATTGTGCAAGCCTTGAACCGAACTGATGGCAATGTCTCTCAAACAGCGCGATTGCTTAATTTGCAACGCACCACCTTGATTGAAAAACTCAACAAGTACGATTTGCGCCAGGGCACATTGCCCGTGGCTAGCGCTGATATAGAAAAAGACAGCGCTTAACTCAAAGCTTCAAGTTCAGGGTTTTGAGCTTATAACGCCAGCGCTAACCACAGGGCTTGTTTCCTGCTGAGCACGCGGATATTGAACCATGCGTTCGCGTTGTTTGGCAGCGGCCAGTGCGGCTTGGTTGGCGGCATTGTTGCTGGCGGCTGCTTTGATGGTGACTGTATTTTCAGCAGCCTGTCGTTCTCTTTGCAAGCGCGCCAAAGTTTCCATTTCTTTCTTGAAATTACCGGTTTCACCCACGGCACCTTGAAGCCCGCCCACCTTGTTGGCCAATGCATTCATAGCGTTGGATTGCTGTATGAAGCGCCCCTCTAAAGACTTGACTTGAGCTGCCAACGCCAGCCCCTTTTCAGCCACTTGTTGTGCCGTTTTCTCGGGCACGCTTTCTGTATTTTTAATGGCCTCATTGAGGCGTGACTCCAAAGAGCCTTGCATTTTGCTGATGTCGTCTTGCTTGGACACCATGGCTTGAAGCCCTTCGTTGACTGAGCCGACCATTTCAACAGAGTCGTTCAACTCGACAACGCGCTTGCTGAGGGAGGCCAGCATGGTGTCCATTTGATTGATGCGTGATTTCAAACTGAAGATGGATGTGGCAAACACGATGGCCGTGACAAACATCAAACCGCCCGCGATGCCCAACAAAATTTGGTGCTGTTTCTTGTTGACCTTCATGAGTTCTTCAAGATTGTGCGTGGCTTTCTTCATGTTTTCGCCTGCGCCAACGGCCAAGTTGGCCGAGCGAGTGGCAAGCTCGGCCGACTCGAGCGCCACCAATTTGATGCCCTCTAATTCATCGTTGTCTGCAGCAGCAAGTGCAGCGGGGTCGGCATGGTCGTCATGGTGGCCATGATCGTGTGCGCCAGTTGTGGGTTGATTGCTCATAGCGATTTCCTTTACTCAAGCTTTTCCAGGCGTGCACGCAACTGGTCGTTCTCGATTTTGATATTGATAACGCGAGCCGGAAAGTCCATTTCTGGCTCTGCCTCATAGACCGGCTTTGCAGTTTGTACAACGGCTTCTTCGACCGAAGCTTTGCTTTCAATAGCATCGACACCAACAGCTTTCTCTTGAGGCTTTAAGATGCTGTCAAGTTGGGAGACATCGATCGTTTTGCGTGCGGCAGGCGGAATGGCTGCAGTTTTTTCATTTGAAACAAAGCGATCGGGTTTTTCGGCTGCACTTTGAAAGCCCTTGAAATTGGGGTCTTGAGCATGAACGCTGTGAGACTCATTGGCTGTTTGACTCACGCCGCCATCCATCACCAAGTGTTCAACAACATGTGCGTCAGGATCGGCCAGCACTTTGCGTATTGCCGGCGTGCCTTCTTCGCCCTTTTTGCCCACTGCGATGTTGGTGCCTTCGGGCATGGTGACCTCGTGCGGACGATCACTCTTGATGATCAGGGGTTCGTTGGATTTAGAATTTTCACTCATAGAGCTTCCTGACTTTAAGAGGTCATCAATTTGCCGTTAGCATCAAATTGCATGGAGGCGGGGACTTTGGGTTGTGGCTTGGGCATGGGCGCCACGCCAGGGCGCACATCAGCTAGGCTAAAGACATAGGCAATGACTTGCGCAACGGCCAAATACAAGGACTCGGGAACTGGGTGGTCTACTTCGGTTTTGAAATAAAGGGCACGCGCAAGTGGCGGAGCAGAAAACATTTCGACGCCATGCTTTTGAGCTTCTTCGCGAATGCGAGCAGCCATGAAGTCCGAGCCCTTGGCCAGAAGAACAGGTGCGCCGTCTCCGGTAGGGTCATAGGACAAGGCCACTGCAAAGTGTTCAGGGTTGGTAATGACCACGTCTGCATCTTTGACTTTTTCAAGCATTCGGTTGTTGGCCATTTCGCGCTGGCGTCTGCGAATTTGCTGCTTGATTTCAGGACTGCCTTCCATGTCTTTCATTTCATCTTTGACTTCTTGCTTTGTCATGCGCATGCGCTTGATGAAAGAGTATTTTTGGTAGGGTGCATCAATGAGTGCAATGACCAGCAAGCTTAAAGATAGCCACAAAGCTGATTCGCCAATCATCCATCCTGCAGCGGCCAATGCAGGTTCGATGGCCATTTGACCTAACTGTATCATCTTGTCCATTTGACGGTTGACGAGGGCCCAAAGAACGGCGGCGACCAATGTGAACTTCAAAATTGATTTAAGTAACTCAACAGCGGCGTTAGTACCAAACAGTCGGCCAAAGCCAGACAACAAGCTCATTTTGCTGAACTTGGGTAGGGTGCTTTTTAAAGAAAAGAGGTATCCGCCAGTGGCGCCACTAGACAGGATGGCCATGATGGCCGTGACCATGAGAACTGGAACGATGAGTAAAAAACTCTCCCCCAAATGATGCGCAAAGGTGGTGACCATCAAGTCAGGGTTGTCCAAAGTTTTACGGTCGAATTTAAAGCCCGATGCAAAAATTTCGGCCACTTGCTTGATCCAATAGCCGCCCATCATGAACAAGGTCAAGATGCCGCCAATGGTCACGGCGGCGGCAGGCAGCTCTGCAGAACGTGCAACTTGCCCCTCGTCACGGGCCTTACTAAGTTTTCGCGCCGTCGGCTCTTCGGTTTGTTCGGCACCGGAATTTTCAGCCATGTACTACATCCTTTATGTGATACCGACCAAGGTGCGGACTTGAAAAAAGCCTTGCATCCAAAGCCACTGAATGCGAGCACCAATGCCGGGCAAAGCCAGGATGAGCACGCCATAACCGGCGAACACCATGGCTGGGAAGCCGACAGAAAAAATATTCAAACTGGGCGCAGCGCGGGTGGCCACACCCAAGCCAATGTTGATGAACAGCAAAGCTACCATGACGGGCAATGCAGTGAGCAGTGCGCCTAAAAACAGCATAGAGCTCCAAGCAATGACATTCTTCATGGCTTCAGTGCTCATGAGGTTGCTACCAATGGGCAGGGAGTTAAAGCTCTCGACCACCAAGCTTAGCAGCAAGGCGTGACCGCCCAGTCCGACAAAAATCAGGGTTGACATGACCAACAAAAATTGTGAAATGACGGGCACGTTGCCCATGTTGGGGTCAATCATGGTGGCCATCGACAAACCGATGGCGTTGGCGATTGATTGGCCCGCCACCACAATGGCAGCAGTGACAACTTGCAGCATGAGGCCCATGAGCATGCCAATCATGAGTTGATTGCAAATTTCCAAGAGACCGCTGGGAGAGAGTGGGTCTATGACCGGCCACTCATGCAAAGGGTAGACCAACCAAGTCAGGGCCATGGCCAGCACAATGCGCACACGCAAATTGACAGCGCGCAAGGAAAAGATGGGGGCTGCCACCAACAAGGCTGAAATTCGCAGCATGGGCCAGAGCAGGCCATAAAAGCGATCCAACAGTTCGGTGACTGCGATGTCCATGTTAGGTGAACAATCCGGGGATGCGCTGGAAAATGCTGCGCGTGTAATCAACCAAGGTGGTTAACTGCCAACCACCGACCACAGCCAAGGTAATGGCCAATGCGGCCAGCTTGGGAATGAAGCTAAGTGTTGCTTCATTGATGGAAGTTGCTGCCTGCAAGATGCCGATGGCCAAACCAACAAACAAGGCAACACCCAGCAAGGGTGCAGAAATTAGAACGGTCATCCAAAGCGCTTGGCGGCCCAGATCAACAACAGTAGAGGTGTCCATGTGCGGCTCCAGAATTAGGTGGCGAAACTGGCGGCAAGCGATCCCAAGATCAAGCTCCAACCGTCAACCAAGACGAACAACATGAGTTTGAAAGGCATAGAGATCATCATGGGAGACAACATCATCATGCCCATGGACATGAGCACGCTGGCCACAATGAGGTCAATGACCACAAAGGGAATGTAAATTAAGAAGCCAATGGTGAAGGCACTTTTCAATTCAGACGTAATGAAGGCTGGAACCAAGGTCGAGAAAGGCACCGCCGCTGCATTGGCAGGTTCACCTTTGTTGGCCATTTGCATAAAGAGTCCAATGTCGTCTTCACGGGTTTGCTTCATCATGAAGTTGCGAAGTGGCTCTTCTGCAGCGGCCAAGGCTTTGTCAAAGGCCATGCCTTTTTGCATATAGGGCACCACAGCATTGGTGTAAATGTCGTTCAAGATAGGCGACATGATGAACAGGGTAAGGAACAAAGCCAGTCCGACAAGCACGGTGTTGGGCGGCGTTTGACCCGTGCCCAATGCTTGGCGCAAGATAGACAAGACAATGATGATGCGCACAAACGCCGTCATCATGAGCAAGAACGATGGCAGCAGGGTGAGCGATGTCATTAAGGCCAACAGTTGCAGCGACAAGCTGTACTGTTGTTGGCCTTTGGGGCCGCCCGTGACGTTCAGCATGGGGATGCCTTGTGCTGAAGCAGCCAAAGGAAATGCCAACAAGGCCACTGCAATGAGTGCACTGGCCAGAATAAAAGGTTGATTCAATAACTTACGCAACATGGGGTGCCTTGGTTTCGGAAAGGGTTGCGTGAATGATAGATGCAGAATCGCTTGGCGTGCTAGAAAACTGGCTTGAGGTGCTTGCTGGCCATTGCGCCAAAGAAGTCATTTGGGTGGGGGTGATGCCCACCAATACTTCGTGTTCTCCAACTCGAAGCAAAGCAAACTTTTGTCGGGGTCCAACGCTTAAAGATTCGATCACTTGCATTCGACGGCCAGGATTCTGGCTGTTCAGACGAGATTGCAACTTGCGCAAAGCCCACAAAAGAGCCGCCATGATGGCCAGCACCAAGGCAAAGCTGCCGATCATCCGAAACAGGTCGACGCTTTCAAAGCCGGTTGCCATGCGTTGCTCTTTTCTTGTCGTCTAATTCGATAAGTTTATAAGTTCTTCATGCGCTCAGACGCAGGTGCTACGCGTGTGAGGCGAACGCCGTAGCGATCGTTGACCAAAACAATTTCGCCTTGAGCCACAACCGTGTTGTTGACCAACAAGTCGAGCGGTTCGCCAGCGATGCGGTCGAGTTCGACCACGCTGCCCTGTGTGAGGCGCATGAGGTCGCGAATTTTGATCATGGCGCGCCCCACTTCAATGGAAAGCGTCACGCTGATGTTTTGCAACACCTCAGGATTGATTTGGCGATTTGCCGCTTCGTTTTCGATGGCGGCGTCGGTGGTGGTATCGGTCATGTCGTTTTCCTGAAAATTTATTGCATACCGGGTATACAAGCCCGTTCAATTTGCACAGCAGTTTGTGCGCCAATGGTACCCACTTGAACATCAAAGGCGGGCAAACCGTTTACCAGCAATCTGGCCAATTCTGGCTTCTTAAAGAACAGCACATCGCCTTCTTTCATGGTTTCAATTTCACCAATAGAGGACTCAACGCTGCCCAATAAGACCCTTGCTTCCAAGCTGGCGCTATCAACGGCTTCTTCAAGCTCGACGCGCCATTGCTTGTCAGATTCATCATTGCCATCGCCCGACTGAACGCGGCTGCGCAGCAGTTCGCGAATAGGCTTGAGTGAAGCATAGGGGTAGACAAGATCAATGAAACCCTGAGAGTTCATATTGCCTTCAGCTTCGAAGCGCGTCAAGATGATCAAGTCGTTTTCGTCGGCAATTTGAGCAAATTGAGGGTTAATTTCAGAGCTGACCAATTCGAAATCAACGGGCAATACCGCACCCCAAGCTTCTTTAAGAGACTTGAAAAACACTTCCAAAATCATGTTAATAATGCGGGATTCGGTGGGTGTGAACAAACGGCCAGGTGGTAAGTTGCCGACACCTTTGCCAAAGCCACCAAAAAAACTGTCCAAAGAACTGAAAACCACGGTGGGGTCAATGACCACAATGGCATTGCCGCGCAATGGGTTCATGCGAACCACATTGACAGACAGAGGGGCTTTCAAGCCTTTGAGGTAGTCACCAAAGCGAACAATTTCAACCTGATTGGGATTGACCTTGGGGCTGGTGCGCAGCATTTCGACCAAGCCCAAACGGAAGGTGCGAATGAAGCGCTCGTTGATCATGTCGATCGAGGTGATGTTCACCCCTAAGCTGCTGTCCTCGCTGGCCAGGTCGTGTTTCTTCACCCGTGCGGTGGTGTTGAAACCAGTATCGACTGGAATCGAACCATCCATCACGCCTTCTGCCAAAGCAGAAAGTTCGTCGGGTGTTAATAAAGAAGTGGCCATGAAACTCAAACAATCAAAATTAAATAACGCGAATGCTTCGGAGGAGTAGCTTGTTTACTGAACAATGAAACTCGTGAAGTGAATTTCTTCGATGCCACCAAAGTCCTCGTACTTTTCAAGCAATGTGTTGATACTATCGCGAATTTTCACAGCGATTTCTTTGCGGAACTCAGGTTTAACCAAGTCGGCATCGGTGGTGAGGCGCATCACGTCCATGACGGCCGATCGAATGGCAAAGTCATGCTTTTTCACATTCTCAAAGACACGATCATCGTAATGGGTCATGACAGCAATTTGAACCGACATCACTTTTTTGGAGCCACTGACATTGACCAAGAACTCGCGTTCAATTTGCATGTAGGTGTATTCAAAGCGTGTGAGCTCGGGCGAATCTTTGGCTTTCTTACCAGGCTTCGTATCCACTTTTTTGCCACCATGGGCGTCGGCCTCAGCAATCTCAGGATCGACCACGGGTTTCGGGTTGAAGTAACCTGTGAAAAAGAGCGTGCCGATCACAATGCCCACAATAAGGACGATCAAACCCACCACGCCCCCAATGATCAGGACGATTGGCTTCTTCTTTTTCGGCTCTTCTTCAACGACTTCTGTTGCTTCTGGGGCTGCTGTTGCCATAGGGCACCTCTATAAAAACAAATTGACACCGGATTAACCGGGCGTTTTAGTTAAATTTCAAGCCAGTGTGTCCCAAGCATCTGAAGATCTAAGTTCTTTGATGCGGGCTTCAGCGGCTTTGACATCCGACACAGGGGCATTGACTTGGTTGTCAGAGCCCGAGTTTTGACGAGGTGTCGAGTTTCCGCCAGAACCCTTCTGGTTTTCACTGTTCACCCAGACATTAGCAACTGTCATGCCCGATTGTGCCAAGCTATCCCTGAGTTTGGGCATGCCTTGCGCAATCAATTCACGCGTGAGCAAGTTGTCAGTTTTGAAAACTGCGTCCAAGCCTTTCGAATTCATGTCGAGTTCGACGTCAATTTTGCCTAAATGTGCGGGGTTGAGCTTCAATTGCAGCTTCCATTCCCCCTTTTCCAATTGGTCTTGTAGTCGCTCACCCATGGCTTTGCCCAGTTTGTCGGCCAAGTCTTGAATCTGGGCGGCGCGGTCGGTCATTCCAGGGTTGGCTAAAGCAGCACTGGTCGCCGCTGCTCCCAAACTACCTGTGCTGGCCGTGTTGCGTGCTGAATCAAGGTTCACAACGCCAAGATTGCTTTGTTCTTGAAGGGTGTCCAATGCCGTCAGGAGCGTGGGGTCGTTGACGCCTAAGTCCAAGAGGATCTCAGGTACTTCAGCGCCTTGCACTTTGCTATTGAGGATGTTGGAAGTCAGTTGCCCCCAAGCCGCAGCCTGTTCGGTACCGTTCAATTTGGCCAACTGGCGGGTCATGTTTTCCCATGCCGGTACCATGCGCATGCGCATAGCGTCTAAGGGCCCCATTTCAGGCGAAATTTCGGCCAAATTGTCTGCACTGCCAAGGGCTTGGGTGGGCGCTGTGCCTAGGCCGCCCAATGTTTGAAGCGCGCCAGTGGCGCCCGCTGTTGCCAACAAGGCGGACACATCCGATGACTTGGGGGCGCTTATTGCGGCTAGCTGAGGCGCTTGCACCAACAAAGAATTGCCAACCTGATCTGACATGGTCAAATTGTTTGGTCGGGCTTGAATCCAGCCCAAAGGGGCTGCGCTAGGTAAGAGGGTAAGTGTGCTGGCATGAGCCGGAATGCCCATCAGGCCAGCCAGTTGCGCCATTTCGGGTGCCATCTCTGTTGGTGCCCCTGAGATTTGCGTCCCTGTGATGGGTGCACCTGTAATTGGTGTTCCTGTGATGGGTGCCGTAGTCAGGTCTCCAAACAGCGCCTGGACTGCTGACTCGCTCAAACCTTGAGCTCGCGCAAATTGGGCCAAGCTGTTGGGGTCCGGCAGGGGGGACGCTGCTGTGATAACAGAGAACTGGTTGCCTAAGTTCATTGTTTGAAGGGCTGCCGTTGAAGCGTCTGTGGCTTCATGAGACTCGGTTCCGGCAAGCTCTTGCCGCTCTCCCTTGGCCATCAAGTCCCGCATCACACCCGCAAATTCCTGCCCATTCATGGGCTTGGCAAGGCTCGGGTCTAAACCCTTAGTGCTGCTGGAAGCCCCTACTGACGCGGGGTTGGCGGTTGGGGAGGTCGAAAAATTGAGTTTGGCGTCCATGTTAATTCCATCATGAGTTGGCTGTTTTCAACCCGGTTTTCATGCCGGGCATGCCTTGTATTAGCAAAAACCGTGACAGGTTAGGGTTTGCCGCTTTGGCTGAATCCGTGAAATAGGGCCTGGTGTCGGGATTCCACATGGCATGGACTTTGCTGAACAAGCTGAACTATGGAAGAAAACCATGCAGTTTGATTGTTCTAACCCTCTCAACAGCCACTTAGGCCAACCATGAGCACCTTAACCCTGTCAGCGGTTCGACAGAACCTGTCCAAATTTGATTACGCCGGCCTGGGCTTGCCCGCCATGGTGTTGTTGATCATGGCCATGTTGGTGATACCGCTGCCACCATTGTTGTTGGACATTCTGTTTACCTTCAACATTGGCTGCAGCTTGTTGGTCATCATGATTGCCATTGGCACCCGCAAGCCGCTGGAGTTTTCATCCTTCCCATCTGTCTTGTTGTTTGCCACCATGCTCCGCTTGGGTTTGAATGTGGCATCCACCCGTGTCATTTTGGTCGATGGCCATGAAGGCCACGAGGCTGCTGGCAAAGTGGTAGCGGCTTTCGGTGAGTTTGTGATCGGTGGCAACTACGTGGTGGGTTTCATCATTTTCGCCATCTTGATGATCATTAACTTCATCGTGGTGACCAAAGGTGCAGGCCGTGTGTCTGAAGTGAATGCACGTTTTACTTTGGATGCTATGCCTGGTAAACAAATGTCGATTGACGCAGACTTGAACGCTGGCGTGATTGACCAAGAGACTGCCAAGAAGCGCCGCGAAGAACTCTCCCAAGAATCTGACTTTTTCGGCTCCATGGATGGTGCCTCTAAATTTGTGTCCGGCGACGCGGTGGCTGGCCTGCTTATTTTGGTAATTAACTTGATTGGTGGTCTCACCATTGGTGTGGCTCAACACGATTTGTCCTTGTCCGAAGCTGGCCGCATTTACACCTTGTTGACCATCGGTGATGGCTTGGTGGCACAGATTCCTTCATTGTTTTTGTCATTGGCTACAGCCATCATCGTGACCCGTGTGACCACTTCTGAGTCCATGACGGAACAAGCCACTTCTCAGCTGTCCAACCCCACGGCTTTGTACCTGTCGGCCGTCATCTTGGCCATCATGGGCTTGGTGCCCGGCATGCCTCATTTGGTTTTCATTACACTGGCTTTGGCCACCGCAGGCTTGGCTTATCGCATTACTCAGAAACAAGACAACCCCATCGCTACGCCAGCAGAGCAAGCGGCCCAAGCTGCTTTGGAAGAGCCTAAAGAGTTGGACTGGGACGATGTCGATCAAGTGGACTTGATTGGCCTTGAAATTGGCTACGGTTTGATCCCCCTGGTGAACCCTGAAACAGGCGGGCAGTTAATGAGCCGTGTGAAGGGTGTGCGCAAGAAATTGTCTGCCGAGCTGGGCTTTTTGGTTCAGCCAGTGCGCATCCGCGACGCTTTGACCATCGATCCCGATGCTTATCACATTGTGTTGAAGGGTGTGGTCCGCGGCAAGGGTCAAGTTAAAGTGGGCAAAGAATTGGCCATTAACCCTGGTCAAGTCTATGGTCCTCTGGAAGGTCAAGCCACGCAAGAGCCGGCCTTTGGTTTGGATGCAGTGTGGATTGATCCTTCGCAGCGCGACTTGGCCCGCACTTTGGGATACACCGTGGTGGATGCCAGCACTGCTGTAGCGACACACCTGAATAAAGTGTTGCGCGACAACGCCTCTGATTTGCTGAGCCACGACGAAGTACAGCAATTGCTAGACAAGTTGGCTGCCAAGTCACCTAAATTGGTGGAAGACTTGGTGCCTGGTAAGTTGTCTTTGGGTGTGATGACGCGCACCTTGCAAAACTTGTTGAACGAATCGGTGTCGATTCGTGACATGCGAACCATTGCCGAGACATTGTCTGAAGTGGCCAGCCGCACTCAAGAGCCTGAGCAACTGACTTCCCTTGTACGTCCTAAGTTGGGCCGCATGATTGTGCAAAGCTTGGTGGATGACTCCAATGGCTTGTCGGTCATGACGCTGGATCCCAGCCTTGAACAACTCATTCACAACATCTTGCAGCAAACCGCCCCTGGCCAAAGCATTGCCATGGAGCCTGGTTTGGCCGAGCGTTTGTTTGGTGCTTTGCGCGATGGCGCACGCGCTGTAGAAGAAATGGGACATCCCGCTGTGTTGGTGGTGTCCCCCGTGATTCGCCCCTGGTTATCCAAGGCAGTGCGGTATCGCGTGAACGATTTGACTTTGTTGTCTTACAGCGAAATTCCAGATGACCAGACCGTGAAAGTAGTTCACACCGTGCACGCTGAAACCCGCTGATGCACACGTGATACCCACACCAAAGAACCAAATTCAACCATTAGATTGACGAAGAGATAACACCATGGAACTCAAACGCATACTTGCCCGCGATACGCGCAGTGCCACTGAAAAGGCAATGGCTTTGTACGGCCCCGATGTGTTGATCATCTCTAACCACCGTGTGGAAGGTCAAACAGAATTGATCGTGGCACTGGATGTGGCGGAAGCTTCGTCTGAAGACATGTTTGAAACTGAGTCAAAGACTCAGAGCCAAGCCTCAAGCGTTGCTGCCGCAGCAACTTCAAGCCTCCGCACCCGTATTTCCAGCACGCCGTCTTCTGTGAACAATCCCTTCAGTGATCATTTGCATCAGTTGTTGCAGGCGGGTTCAAAGATGGCGCAGTCAGCAGAAGCGGAGCCTACTTCCAACGCCAGCACAGAACATCTTTTGACGCAAGGACGCGAGCAAGTTAGAAGTCAAGAAATTGTGTCTTTGGTGCGTGAAGAACTGGCCGCTTTGCGCCAAGAGTTTCGTTTAAGCCAACAAACTGCTAGCTGGCAAATGAACCAATATTGGCCAGCTCACATTCAGCCCTTGGTTGAGGCCATGACCGAAGCCGCTATTCCCACGGCCTTGCGTGCCTTGTTGCAAGAGGGTTTGCGCGAGCAGCCCACTTTAGACAATGCCCTGGAAAGCATTCGTACCCAACTGACGCACAATTTAGAGCGCCCTCAAGAAGGTTTTCCAAACAAGGGCGTTCATGTGATGGCCGGCTTGTCGGGTTCCGGCAAGACCTTGATGGTGGCCAAAGCTGCACAACAAGTGGCCATGCATTACGGCACTGAGTATGTGGCTGTGGTGAGTTATCACGACATGCGCGCCGGTGCTTGGAGCCAAACCCAAATGTTGTGCGCTCAATTGGGCGTAGATTGCTTTCGCGCTGGCAGCCCAGAAACTTTGAAATTGTTGCTGGATGAGTTGTCTCCAAGAAGAATGATTGTGATTGACACCCCAGGTGTTCAAATGAACGAGCGGTTGGCTGAAATTTTGCAAGTGTGCCCCGAAGCTGGTTTACATGCCGTGGTTCCAGCCGACTCTTCTGCTGTCACTTTGTCACGCATCATGTTGAAATCTCAATTGCCTTGGCAGTCACTCATGATTAGCAAATTGGACGAGGCCCACTCACCTTGGCCATTGATACAGTTCTTGATTGCAGAGGGCGCTCAGTGCGTGGTTTCTGCTGGTGGCAGTTCTGACAAGATGTCCGATGGCTTGAAGTCATCTGGCTTGCAAAAACTGATTAACATTGCCATGAACCAATTGGCCCCTTCTTCAAATGCTTTTGACGCTGAATTGATTCAAGCCGCCCTAAAACCTGCGACACTAGAGACCTCGGTGATAGAAGTAGACGCTGCCAATGAGGCGCTCACTCACACAGTGGGTCTGAGTCGCCCTAATTGGTCGCTTGAAATGCCTCAAAGTGAACTTCATGGATAAAGCAAAAACAACGCAAGTCATTGGCATTGCCAGTGGCAAGGGGGGGGTGGGTAAAACCACGGTCTCTGTGAACTTGGCTGTTGCGCTGCAAGCCATGGGTCACCGCGTCATGTTGTTTGATGCCGACATGAGTTTGGCCAATGCCCAAATTGCATTGGGTTGTCGTTGCCCCTACAACCTGAGTCATTTTTTAAGCGGCGAAAAAACCCTGGCTGAAATCATAGTGACCACCCGCCAAGGCGTGAAATTGGTACCGGGTGCTTCTGGCATTCAAGAAATGGCAGCCCTAGGTGATATTCAGGCGTCCAACATCGTGCGCGCCTTTAGCGCCCTCGACGATGACATTGACTTTCTTATTGTTGACATGGCCGCAGGCATTTCACCTGAGGTTTTGGCTTTCATGGCTGCCTGTTCCAGGCGCTTTGTGGTGGTTCGCGACGACCCATCTTCCATTGCCGATGCCTATGCCACCATCAAGGTGCTCATTCAAGACCATGGCTTAGACGAAATTTACTTGGTTCCCAATGGCGTTGGCAGTGCCCAAGAGGGTTATCAACTGTTTGAGCGAATTAACCAAGTTTGCGCACGATTTTTGAATCGAACCGTTCGCTATTTGGGCTCGATTGAGAACGACGAACTGATATTGTCGGCGCTGAAAAAATACCAGCCCGTGTCGGAATTTGCCCCCGGAAGTGCGGGCGCGCGCGATTTCAGGCGTTTGGCGGAAGCCGTTCGCCAACTGGAGCCCATTGACGAGGCCTCGGGTGGCTTACAATTTTTTGTGGAGCGTTTGGTGAAAACCAGCGCATGAACAACATGGCCAACTCCACCCGACTTTACGAACAGGTTCAAAACAACAGCGAAGCGCTGGTCATGGCTCATTTGGGCATGGTCAAGCGTGTGGCTTTGCACCTGAAGGTCAGGTTACCGCCCTTTATGGAGTTGGATGAACTCATCCAAGTGGGCATGATTGGTCTTTTAGAAGCTGCGCGAGCTTACAACCCTGGCAAGGGCATTGAGTTTGAGAATTTTGCCCACAGCCGTGTGCGGGGTGCCATTCTGGACGAAGTTCGCCGTTTGTCATTTTTGCCACGCTCTGCTGTGGCCATCAACAAATCGCACAGTACTGCCACGCACGAGTTGGCAGCCGAGTTGGGGCGTACCCCCACTCAAGCTGAATTGGCCGATCACATGGGCAAGGACATTGAGTTGTTTCACAAGGAGCGCACGCAGGCTCGCCGCTTTGAGACCTATTCCATGGAAGTGGTGACAGAGGAGGTGATGAACATTGCCACCGACTCTTCGCAGCAACCCGAAGCCATTGTCGAGCATGAGCAGTTCATGGGCGCGCTCACTGACGCTATCGGCGATTTGGCAGAGCGCGATCAGTTATTAATGAATTTGTATTACGTTGAAGAGCTAAACCTCAAAGAAATTGGCGAAGTTCTGGGTGTGACCGAATCGCGCGTCAGTCAGTTGCTGACGGCTGTGGTCAAAAAATTACGCGGAACTTTGAATGTTGAGCCCGTTCATGTGGCCAAGCCCAAGACCGGAAAGGGCGGATGATGCATTCAAACGCTGCTTTTTCGATGTTGAGTGCCCATCAACCATCATTTAGGCCGTCTTTTGTTGAAGAAGGCTCAAGTTTCCCGATGTCCCTCCGATTCCTGCTGTGTCAGGATCATAAGGAACAAGACATCATGCGAGTACATTTCAAAGCGATGGAGAGCTACGGCGAAGGTAACCAGACTTCACAAGCCATGGTGGCCGATAAAGTTGAACTCATTCAAATGTTGTTTGACGGTTTGATTGACAGCTTGGTCACGGCCAAAGGTCACATTCAACGCAAGTCAATTGATGAAAAGAACAAAAGTTTGATGCGTGCTGGCAGAATCGTGGTTGGCCTGCAAGGCGCCCTTGATATGGAAAAAGGCGGCGATTTGGCTCGCAATTTGTTCGAGTTGTACAGTTATGTTACTCGTCGCTTGATTCACGTGAACGCTCGCAATGACCTCGATGCATTGCAAGAAGTTCACACCTTGTTGAATGAAATTCGCCAAGCTTGGCGTGATGTTCCTAACTTGTTACCTAAAACTGCGCCTGCTTCAGGCGTCGCAATGTCTGCAATGCATTGAGCCTTAGCCTGAAAGGGCAAGGTTTTGAAGGAACAATGACGGGCGTAGCTGGGAAGCCAGCCGCCCGTTTGTTCGTTTTTGGAGAGAAATATGAATGCGATTATTGGTATCGTTGTTTTGATGGTTTGCGTGTTCGGCGGCTTTATCATGGCCGGCGGCAGCATGAAGCCGATTATCAAATCTGCGCCGATTGAGACCTTCATTATTTTGGGCGCTGGTATTGGCGGCATGCTCATTGGCAACAGCATGGACATTTTCAAGGGTGCCTTAGGCGGCATGGGCAAAGTGTTCAAGGGCCCTGCCTATAAAAAAGAGGACTATTTGAGCACCATTTTTGTGGTGTCCAAAATCATGAAAACGCTCAAAACCGAGGGCCCTGTGGCCCTTGAAGCGCACATTGAAAATCCTGAATCCAGTGCCATTTTTGGCGAGTACCCCAAAATTTTGCATGACCACGCCTTGTTGGATTTGGTTTGCAACACGGTTCGTTTGATGGTGGTGTCCACCAGCCCCTTAAACCCTTATGCGGTAGAAGACGTGATGGACTTGTCCATCAAAACTCACCACCATGATGCCCTGAAAGCACAAACTGCTTTGGCTACTTTGGCCGGTGCGCTTCCCGCTTTGGGTATTGTGGCTTGTGTGCTGGGCGTGGTTAAAACCATGGACGCGATTGACCAGCCGCCAGCAGTGCTCGGCGCCATGATTGGTGGCGCATTGGTGGGTACTTTCTTGGGCGTGTTCATGGCCTATGGTTTTATTGAACCTATGGCATCGCGCTTGGCTCAGATCATTGACGATGAAGGCCAAATTTACAAAGTGGTCAAACAAATCATCATTGGAACCTTGCATGGTCACCCCATGCCCTTGATCATCGAGGCCGCGCGGGCAGGTATCAGTCACCACAATCAGCCTAGTTTTGCTGAAGTGTTTGATGGCTTGCGAGGAGGCTAATCGGCATGGCTGAGGCAGTTTTAGAAGCGCCGACAGACGAGGCTCAAGCCCTTGTCGTGGTGGCACCTGCTGGCGATGATGCCGCAGAGGCCGCGCCTGAGGCTGCCCCACTTATTCCAGATGAGGCTGCAGTTGATGCGCCTGTGGTGGTTGCGCCCAGCATCACCATTAAAAAAATCATGGACGATGGGCACGGTGGTGCTCACGGCGGTGCTTGGAAAATTGCGCTGGCCGACATGATGACAGCCATGATGGCTTTCTTCTTGTTGATGTGGCTGTTGGGTGCCTCCAATGCCGATCAACGCAAAAGTATTGCAGACTATTTCAAGCCCACTTCGCACAGCAATGCCACCATGGGCAAGTTGGCGGGCTCCGACGGCATGCTCGGTGGTCGCTCTATCATTGACCCCGACGGTTTTCCTTTCTCGGCCAAACAAACAAGTGCCTTGAACATGGTCACGCCCCGCTCACAGGGTGGTCCGACAGAAAATGACCCATCACCCAACGGGGCCGACAGCAAAGAATCGGGTCAAGATGGCGATCCAGGTAAAAAGTCTGCTGAGGCTGCCGACAAAGCCAACTTTGACAAGATGGAAAAAGAGATCAAAGAGGCCATGGCCAAGAATCCCAAACTGGACAAGTTGAAAGACCAAGTTCAGTTTGCTCGGGACAAAGACGGACTGCGAATTGAAATCATTGACAAAGCCGACTTCGCCATGTTTGGTCTGGGTACCACCACCATGACGCCCAAAGCGCAGGCCTTGCTGGCAGAGGTGTCTAAAACATTGGCAGCTTTGCCCAATAAAGTGGCTATTCGAGGGCATACCGACAGCGTGCAGTTTGCCAATACCGACGACCGCAACAACTGGTCCTTGTCGGCAGAGCGCGCCGAGGAAACTCGCAAGATCATTGAGAGGAAGGGCATTCCGGGCAACCGATTTGCCAAGATTGAGGGCGTGGCCGATACAGCGCCCTACAACCCAAGCGATCCCAAAGATCCACGCAACAGGCGGATCAGCATCACGGTCATGAACCAATAACCGCAAAAAAAGCAGCTTGAACAAGCTGCTTTTTTTTGGCCTTGACCTGGTCAAACAGATTCGCGATAATTATTTCAAGCTTCAACTATTGAAGCCAGAATTATTTTGATATCGAGCCCGATTGTTGGCCAATATTTAGGTAGATGCCTGGAAAGAGAGAACCTCATCATGAACATCGTGTGCTTAGGCGGCGGACCCGCTGGCCTGTATTTTGGCTTACTCATGAAGTTGCGCCACCCAGAGCACCACATCACCGTGCTAGAGCGCAATAAGCCTTATGACACTTTTGGCTGGGGCGTTGTTTTCTCGGATGCCACCATGTCAAGGCTGCAATTGGCAGACCCCATCACAGCATCTGAAATTTTGGGCGCGTTCAATCATTGGGATGACATTGCCGTGCATTTCAAGGGCGAAACCATGCGCTCTGGCGGTCATGGTTTTTGTGGCATTGGGCGCAAACGCTTGCTCAATATTTTGCAAAAGCGCTGTGAAAGCTTGGGTGTCGAGTTGGTCTTTGAAGCAGAAGTCGATGCCAATGCAGACATCGGTGCGCAATACAAAGCCGACCTGGTCATTGCCTGTGACGGCATTAACTCCAAGGTTCGCAACCGGTTTGCCAGCACCTACAAACCAGACATTGACGAGCGTCATTGCCGCTTTGTGTGGCTTGGCACGCGCAAGTTGTTTGACGCGTTCACTTTTGCCATTGAGGAAACAGAGCATGGCTGGTTTCAAGCGCACGCGTATCAATACGATGGAGACACCTCCACCTTCATTGTCGAGACGCCCGAGCCTGTTTGGAAGGCGGCTGGATTAGAGCAAATGTCGCAAGAGGAGTCTATTGTTTTTTGTGAAAAATTGTTTGCCAAATACTTAGACGGCAACCCTCTCATGACCAATGCAAAGCACTTGCGTGGTTCTGCACATTGGATTAAGTTTCCGCGCGTCATTTGTGATCAGTGGGTGCACTGGGACACCACCTCCGATGGCCGCTCTGTACCCTACGTGCTAATGGGCGATGCCGCGCACACAGCCCATTTTTCTATTGGGTCTGGCACTAAGCTGGCGCTAGAAGATGCCATTGAATTGGCCGATACCTTTGAGCGTGTGGGGCATGAAGTCAAGGGCATGCAAGAAGTGATGACGTCCTACCAAGCCACGCGTGCTATTGAGGTTTTGAAAATTCAAAATGCTGCGCGCAATTCGACGGAGTGGTTTGAGAATGTAGCGCGCTATGTCAATTTGCCGCCCCAGCAATTTGCTTATTCATTGCTTACCAGAAGTCAGCGCATTTCACATGAAAACTTGCGACTGCGCGATGCTGAATTTGTTTCAGCCTACGAGCGGTTCATGGCGTCCATGCTTGAGTTTGATCACAGCGCTAAAGCCAAATCAACACCGCCCATGTTTTTGCCTTTGCAAGCACGCGGCATCACCTTGAAGAATCGGGTCATGGTTTCGCCCATGGCCACGTATTCAGCTACAGATGGTGTGCCTGGTGATTTTCATTTGATGCATTACGGTGCTCGCGCTTTAGGCGGGGCTGCCATTGTGTTTACCGAAATGACGTGCGTAACGCCTGAGGGTCGAATTACCCCAGGCTGTCCTGGTCTTTGGAATGAAGAGCAGCAACATGCATGGACACGCATTGTGAATTTTGTGCATGCGCAATCGGATGCCAAGATCGCTTTGCAATTGGGTCATGCGGGTCGCAAAGGCTCTACACGCCGTGCATGGGATGGCATGGACATGCCTTTGAACGATGTGGCGCGTGATGGCAACAACTGGGACTTGATGGCGCCCTCAGCCTTG
>CAXNGF010000006.1:0-22647 GCA_964201905.1 Limnohabitans sp.
AACAGGACGGCCTCAACCGGTCCCTTGAGCACCTTCACAAACTTGCGAGCAAGTCCGGAATTGATGGCCCAAAACAGCAGCCCGTGCAGAACCACCACCGCAGTCAACCCGATCAGGTGTTTGCGGGGTGTTCGCTGCCGGCTGGCGTAGTCAATCATGTAACAAGTGCTCCTTCTCTGCTGGGTCTATCCATGACGAGTCACAGATTGTAAATTCGTTAAGTTTCATTCTCAATGGGTCGGAATTGTAATTAAGTTACAGACTTAAACAAGTTCTCGGTAGCAAAATTACATAAGGGTTATCCCTTTGATCGATCAATTTCATTGGCTGTGTGAAATGTAGGGCTTGTGGGGCGAGGACGTTCTGACGCCAGGCGTTCCCGGCGGATCGCGGGGTTTATCTAAGAGGTCTTGGCGGCTGGCGTGGTCCAATGAAAGGCGCATTTCCAAGCCCACTATCAAAATGTCGATGAGCAACAAGTGAAGAACACGGCTCACCATGGGCAAGTGTGTTGCGGCGTTCTCATTGTGATCGGCCACCAAGGCGGCATCTGCTTTGCGGGCCAAGGGAGATTGGTTGGCGGTAATGGCAATCAGTGCGGCGCCGCGCTGTTGAATTTTTTCCTGCAGCGCCATCAATTCAGGCAATTTGCCACCGCTGCTGATAATCATGGCCACGGTTCCAGGTTGAATGGAGGCTGCAGTAAGCTCTTGAAGATGAGGCTCGGTGTGTGCGCCGCAAGGAAGGCCCAGTCGCAAAAATTTGGTTTGCGCATCTTGGGCCACTGCCGCGTAGTTGCCCACCGCAAAGAGCTCAACACGGTCTGACGCTGCAACCAGTTCGATGGCGCGGTCAATTGATTCGCGTTGCAATTCGTTGCGCAGTTGCAAAATGGCGTTGGCCGTGTTGCCCAACACTTTGGCGCCCAATTCAAGCATCGAGTCATCGTGCGTTACTTGGGAGTGGGTAATGGGAACCGACATGCTCAGGCCCGATGCCAAACGCAGCTTGAAATCAGACAAGCCTTTGCAACCCACAGATCGACAAAATCGAATGACAGTGGGTTGACTCACCTGTGCAGCCAATGCAATGTCATGTATGGGGTCGCTTAACACAGAGCGCGGCTTGGCCAATACCAAATCGGCAACCCGCTGCTCTGCTGGTGAAAGCTCAGTCCGTGAGCGCCTAATTTGCGTCAGGATGGCCGAACCAGGGTTGCTCATCAGGGCACGCAATTGGTTGTCCAAAATAGCAGAAGCGCCCAAGAAAGTAGCTTCGGGTGCTGTGATGACAAACGTCGGGATGTGGCCCACATAGTTGGCGAACCGGCCCTTTTGTTCAAAGCGACTTCTAAAGCCTGAGCGATCAAAAAATTCACCCAAGCGCGGCACGATGCTGCCGCCGATGTAGATGCCGCCTGTTGCACCTAAGGTCAGCGCCAAATTGCTAGCGGCAGTTCCAAGGACGTTGCAAAAAACTTCCAATGTTTGAATGCACAAGGGCTCTTTTTCGTCCAAGGCACAGTGTGTGATTTCGGGCGCTGATAGCCTTTTCACTGACGTATTGTTCTGCTCTGCCAAAGCCAAATAGATCAACTCCAAACCTGGCCCTGACAGCAAACGCTCAAAGGACACATGCTCAAACTGTTGCCACAGAGATGTCAATACGGCAGCCTCTAGCGCATCTGAGGGCGCAAAGCTGGAATGCCCCCCCTCAGACCCCAACGAGGTCCAGCCGTCTGCCGAAGGTATCAGGCCAGAAACACCCAAGCCTGAGCCTGAACCGATCAAGCCAATGACACTGTTTTTGACGGCTTGGCCAGAACCCACTTGTCTAAAGTCTTGTGGCCCCAGACGCGGCAATGCCATGGCCAACGAGGTGAAGTCGTTGACAACTACCAGTGTTTCGAGGCCTAAATTGAGGCGTGTTTCTTCAATCGAGAATTGCCAGTGGTAGTTGGTCATGCGAACCTGATCGCCGTCCACCGGATTGGCGATGGCCACGGAGGCGTGGGCGACAGGGGCTGATTTCAAGCTGGCCAGATAGGCCGCCACGGCGGCTTCAAAGCTGGGAAAGTCAGCGCACCGCAAACTGCGTTGTTGGACAAATTCGCCGTAGCTGGTTTCGATGGCAAAGCGCGCATATAGGCCACCGATATCAGCAATCAAACGAGGAGAGTCAAAGGCCATCATGGGTTAGTGCGGTCGAAATGGATAAAGCCCGTCATGCACCGAAAGTTCAGAAGCTTCAGGGCGTTTGTAATGTAACTACGAACAACTAACTTGGAATGTAACCTCATTGTTACTTCTGTTTCAAGCCCAAATAGTATGAAAATTTCCGAATATTCAAGGAAAATAGGCCATCTCTGAAGAGCGCCCAAGGGCGACACAATCATGTTATTTTCTTACGCGCGTAGTAAACCTACAGTATGGAGGGCGGCATCTTGGGTGCTTGCAAGCGCCATGGGCCTGGCCTTTTCTGCACACGCCACTGCACCAAAATTGAAGCTTCATGTGCCGTCTCCCGATTGGCGCGACCAAATCATTTACTTTCTCATGACCGACCGTTTTGAGGACGGCAACCCCCAAAACAACGACCAAGGTGCTGGAGAGTTCGACCCAAAGCAAGAGTCGCATTACAGCGGTGGCGATTTGGCGGGCGTGCAAAAGCGGCTTGATTACATACAAGGTTTGGGTGCCACTTCGGTCTGGATCACGCCCCCTGTGGCCAATCAGTGGTGGAACGGCACCTACGGCGGCTATCACGGCTATTGGGCTTCAGACTTCAAGCGTGTTGATGCGCACGTGGGCAACTTGAAAGATTACCAAAAGCTGTCAGATGCACTGCATCGACGAGGCATGTACCTCATTCAAGACATTGTGTTGAATCACATGGGCGACTTTTTTCGCTACAAAAATACATCGGCTACCGCAGCCGAAAAAAACCCCGCACTGGGCTATGAGTTGAACGCCCAATCGCGTCCGATGAAGGCGCCTTTGCAAAAACCGTTCAACCTGAACGATCCGCGCAAGCCCGAGCATCGCAAAGCAGGTATTTATCACTGGACCCCAGATGTGGTCAATTACAACGATCGCCAACAAGAGTTGAATTACCAGATGGCAGGCTTGGACGATTTGAATTCAGAAAACCTCGAGGTCAGGCGCGCTTTGCGCGACAGCTATGGGTATTGGATTCGAGAAGTGGGTGTCGATGCATTCAGATTGGACACGGCCTTTTATGTACCGCCCGAGGCCATTCAAGATTTTTTGTATGCCAAAGACCCCAAGCAACCTGGTATGCGTTGGGTGGCTCAGAAAACGGGCCGCAAAGATTTCATGACCTTTGGTGAAGGTTTTGGCATCGACAAAGCGGGTGAGACCCGTAACATGAAAAAAATAGAGGCTTATGTGCGGGATGGCAAAGGCGCACCTGTGATGCAGGGCATGCTCAACTTCCCTTTGTATGGCAGTGTGAGCGATGTCATGGCGCGCGGTCGACCCACGCAAGAGTTGGCAGAGCGCATTCGACAAACTTTGCAAATCCACAGCGATCCACATCGCATGCCCAGCTTCTTAGACAACCATGACGTCGATCGATTTTTAAAAGGTGGCAGTGAATTGGCCTTGCGACAGAGCTTGGCCTTGATGATGACATTGCCCGGCATTCCAACTTTGTATTACGGCTCAGAGCAGGGCTTCAAAGAACAGCGCGCCGCGATGTTTGCCAAGGGCTATGCATCAGGTGGTGTAGATCATTTCAACCAACAATCACCCTTGTACACCTACACCCGAAGTTTGGCGACATTGCGCAAACAGCACAAAGTTTTCTCTAGAGGTCTACCCACCGTGTTGCGTGAAGATGCAGCAGGCCCTGGTGTTTTGGCATACCGCATGGACCATGGCAATCAGTCTGCGTGGGTGGTTTTCAATACGGCAGAACACGCGGTCTTGTTTGATCGCTTTGAGCTTTTCAAAGATCGCAAAAACGCGACAAAGCCAGCAAGCATAAAAGGCGTTTGGGGTGTTGAAGGTACACAGTTCAAGTTGCCCACAGAATTTCGAATGTCAGAAACGGCCAGCGATGGGCATATCGTGAATTTGCAATTGCCGCCGCGCAGCACCCAAATTTGGATCGACGAAGGGATCTCCAACAAGCGCTTGGTGGCTGCTCAAGTCTCAGCCATGGCCAAATCTTTGCTGCCGCAATGGCCCAGCAACATGCCTGAAAAAATGGCACAAGACTTTGAGCTTCAAGGCGTTTGGTCATTGCCCCATCCAAGTACAACAGAGCTGTTGCTGGTGGTCAATGGTCAGTTGAACAATGCCCAACCAGTTGAATGGATTTCGCCAACACAGTGGCACATAAAAGTCGACACATCCGCGTGGGCTGATGCGTCCGATCAACGCTTGATTTTGTTGGCCAGAGACACAAAGACACAGGCGGTTTTAGGCTTGAGTGAGCCCAGATTGTTGCGCTTTGAAAAGCAATGGATTTTGCTTTCAGAGCTGACAGACCCTAAAGGCGACGATCGGGGCCCGCTTGGTACTTATGTGTACCCCACAGACCCCAGCTATTTGCCTGGTACGTTTGACATTGAATCACTGCAAGTTTGGGGCGCACAGAAGTCCATTCGACTGAAACTTAAAATGGGTGCAATTGGCCAATCATGGAATCCTGCCAATGGTTTTGACCATGTGGTGTTCACTGTTTTCATTGGCCAACCCAATGCTGTCAACAGCCTTCAAGTGATGCCCATGCAGCAAGACAAATTGCCATCCGACATGCACTGGCACTTTCGCTTGCGCACGCATGGATGGTCCAACGCCTTGTTCTCCACACAGGGCGCATCGGCCAGCTCTGAAGGGCAGACCTTGAATGAAACTGCTAAGCTCAAAGTAGACGCGCAAAATCAAAGCATTCAATTTGATTTTCCTGCCTCCTTGTTGTCACAACTTCCAAGTCTGAAAGGCGTTCAAATCTTGGTCAATACATGGGATTACGACAGTGGCTACCGCAAGCTCTCGCAGCAGGGTGGCACGCACAATGTGGGGGGCGGAAATTCAGATCAGCCTTTGTGGATGGACAGCATCAAAATTGAGCTGAATCCATGAAGCTGCGTTTTGGCGCCATAGCGGCGCCCTTATTTTTAGAGTTGAGCATTGGCATGGCTGTGGGCATGCTGGGCACCAGTTTTGCGGCGCACATCTCCGATGCTGCTGGGGGTGCATTTGCGCTCACCAATCATTTGTTTGGTTTGTTGTTCATGGTCTTTCGCTTGGTGGGCGCTGGCATTGGGGTGGTGGTCAGCCAAAACCTTGGAGCACAACACCGGGATGAAGCCGACCTTGTTGCGCGTGCTGCTTTGGCTGCTGGTACTTGGATGGGCGGCAGCATGGCCGTGGTGGCCTTGGTGTTTGCAACGCCACTTTTGCGCATGCTCAATGCGCCAGCCGATGTTTTGCTGTTGGCCACGCCTTTGCTGCAAGCCTTGTCTTTGGCTTTGCTGCTCGATGCTTGGAATGCATGCATGGCCAGCGTCATGCGTGCCCATTTGCGCACGCGAGAAACAATGTTGGTCATGTTGGTCATGCACGCTGTGCATGTAGGTTTGGCTTGGCCCTTGATGCATGGTGTGAGCTTCATTCCTGGCCTTGAAAATTGGCCTGGCTTTGGTTTGTCTGGCTTTGCCGCAGCCTTGGTAATGAGCCGCATAGTGGGCATGTGGCTGCATTGGATTTTGTGGCAAAGCCGTTTGAAATTGCAGCCTGCGATTTCAGATTTTTGGCGCATTCGCAAAACACAAATCAAACACATTTTGCACATTGGATTGCCTGGTGCGGCCGAAAACTTGTCTTGGGAATTGGCCTTCATGGTCAGCGTGGCTGCTGTGGGCCTCATGGGTACCCATGCCTTAGCCACTCAAGCCTATGTTTTGCAATTCAACATGTGGATCTTGATCAGTGGCGCGGCCATTGGCATGGCAGTTGAAATGGTGGTGGGCCATTTGGTAGGTGCCAGAAAATTGCGCGAAGCGCATGTGTTGGTGAAGCGCGCTCAGAGCATCGGCTTTGCTGTGACCCTGGTGGTCGCAGTGCTCATGGCTTGGCAAGGCGCCAGCTTGCTGCGTTGGTTTACACAAGACCCCCTCATCTTGGCGGAAGGTCAACGTTTGTTGTGGTGGTCCATTCTTTTAGAAACAGGCCGCACCTTTAATCTGATTGTGATTTCAGCATTGCGCGCCACAGGCGACTCTAAGTATCCGTTTTATGCCGGCGCAGGCTCGATGGCGGTGGTCTTGGCAGGGGGCAGTTGGTTGCTAGGTGTGCATTGGGGCTGGGGCCTCACAGGCATCTGGATAGCCTATGCTGCAGACGAATGGATTCGCGGCCTTTTGATGTGGTATCGGTGGGTTTCTAGGGGCTGGATTCCCCATGCCAGGGCAACCCATGCTCGCATGCGACATCAAACAAAGCCGCTTGTTGCAAATCAGGCCAGCACGTAAACGCGTGCTTCCCACGCCGCCAAAGTGTCTGGTGCCATTTCCCATTCATTGGCGGGCAGATTGCCGATCAAGGGTGTGGCCGATGAAAACTCAGGCAGCTGTCTCAAGGGCAAGCCCTGAAACTGCGCACTGAAATTACACAAGACGAGCAATCGAGTGTCATCTAAACGGCGTGCAAATGCGAACAAGGAAGTGTGTTTGGGCAAGAACAATTCAAAATCGCCTTCTACCAACACAGGCCAAGCTTTTCGAAGCGCAATGAGTTGGCGGTAATGGTGAAACACAGAATCCGTGTCTGCTCGGGCTTGAGCCGCATTCACTTGGTTGAAGTTATCGTTCAAAGCCAGCCAAGGCGTGCCCTCTGTAAAGCCTGCATTTTGCGACGCAGACCATTGCATAGGCGTGCGGGCATTGTCACGGCCTTTGGCATGAATCGATGCCATGACGTCTAAATGAGGCTGCCCTTGTTGCAAGAATGCCTGCGCATACATGTTGCGAGTCTCGATGTCTTGGTAGGCTTCAATGTTGAACCATTTCACATTGGTCATTCCCAGCTCTTCACCTTGGTAAATGAAGGGTGTACCTTGCATCATGTGCAAGCACGTGGCCAGCATTTTGGCCGAACGTACACGGTGAATGCCTGTATCACCAAATCGCGAAACTGCCCGCGGTTGATCGTGGTTACACCAGTACAAACTGTTCCAGCCTGTGCCATGCAAACCGGTTTGCCAGCGGCTGAGGCTGGCTTTCAAATCGGGTAAGTGCAAAGGCTTCAAAGCCCACTTGCCTTTGCCCGGTTGGCTGTCCACGTCCATGTGTTCAAACTGAAACACCATGTTCAAGGCGCCCATTTCGTTGTTGGTAATTTCTTGGGCTTGTTCTACTGTGGCGCAAGGTGCTTCACCTACGGTGATGCAGTCGTAATGATCGAGCACTTCACTTTTCATCTCGCGCATGAATGACATGAAGCGAGGGCCATGCGTCACCATCTCAAAGGCAGGCTGCAAGAAGCCATCTTGAACTTTGGGCGCATTGGGCAAGCGGGCTTGTGACTTGGTCAATGTATGTGCTTGAAGCCAAGGCTTGGAGATCATGTTGATCACATCCATCCTGAAGCCGCCCACACCTTTCTTCAACCAGAAGTGCATCAGTTCATACACCTCTTGCCGGACTTTGGGATTTTCCCAATTCAGGTCAGGCTGCTTTTTAGAGAACATGTGGAGGTAGTACTCGCCTGTGGCTTCGTTGAAGGTCCATGCCGAGCCACCGAAAGCAGCTTCCCAGTTGGTGGGTTCGCGGCCATCTACAGGATCGTGCCAAATGTAGTAGTCGTGAAAAGCATTGTCTCTGGCGCTTCTGGCCTGCTTGAACCACTCGTGTTCATTTGACGTGTGGTTCACCACCAAGTCCATCATCAAGCGAATGCCGCGCTCTTGCATGCCCGCCAGCATGACGTCAAAGTCGGTCATGCTGCCAAACTCTTTCATGATGTTGCGGTAGTCACGAATGTCGTAGCCGTTGTCGTCATTGGGAGAGTCATACACCGGCGACAACCACACAATACCCACGCCCAATGCTTCTAAGTGATCAAGCTTGGAGGTGATGCCTGGCAAATCGCCAATCCCATCGCCGTTGCTGTCAGCAAATGAACGCGGGTAAATTTGATAAGCGACTTGCTGACGCCAGTCTTTGGTGACGAAAGACATTTAACTATTTAGTTGGGCAGTTCTACAGTGCGTTGGCAAGCCATGCCCTTGCTGTCAAACAAATGCATTTGGTCTGGCAACAAGCACAAGTTGAGTGACGTACCTGCGCTGGTGGTGGCGCTGCCCTCCACTTTGACGGTGGTGAACGCTTGGCCTTCACCCATTTGCACGTAAAGCAAAGACGAATCTCCCAAGCGTTCAACATGTTGTAAGTGGCCTGCCACGTTGCTGCCCACATCAGAAGTGCTTAAAGGAATGTGTTCAGGGCGAATGCCCAGTTGCACTTTTTCGCCAGCTTTCAAATGGCGCGCATCCACGGCAGCATTGATCAGTTGATTGCCCACCTTCACTGTTGCATGGTTTTCTTGTGCATCGACCAAATCACCGTGCAATAAATTCATTTTGGGCGAGCCAATGAACTCCGCTACAAACAAACTCATGGGACGGTGGTACAAGTTCATGGGTGAACCCACTTGCGCCACGCTGCCGCGCTCTTGTATCAAATCACCGGTGTGCAGCAGCACAATTTTGTTGGCCAGGGTCATGGCCTCCACTTGATCGTGCGTAACGTAAATCATGCTGGCCGAATTCATGTCACGGTGCAGCTTGGCAATTTCTAAACGTGTTTGAACACGCAGAGCCGCATCCAAGTTAGACAAAGGTTCGTCAAACAAAAACAGCTTGGGTTCTTTCACAATGGCGCGGCCAATGGCCACCCGCTGGCGCTGTCCGCCAGACAAAGCCTTGGGCAATCGATTAAGTAGGGGTGTGAGTTGCAAAATGTCTGCGGCGGCTTTGACCTTGCGATCAACCTCAGCTTTGTTGGAGCCCAGCACCCGCAATCCAAATGCCATGTTCTCGCCCACGGTCATGTGCGGATACAGTGCATAACTTTGAAAGACCATGGCCACACCGCGCTTAGCGGGAGGCAAGTCATTTGCGCGCTGGCCCTCAATGAGCAGGTCACCTGAACTGATGTCCTCTAGGCCTGCCACCATGCGAAGAAGCGTGGACTTGCCGCAACCCGACGGCCCTACAAAGACACAAAACTCACCTTGTTCAATGGTGATATTGGCGTTGTTGATCGTCAAGGGCAACTCGGGCGAGTAGCGCTTACAGACGTTTTGGAAATCAATGCGTGACATGCTGGTCTCCGATGTCAAAGTGCCAACAGCAGTGCGCCGTAGGCTTCAAATGTCATGCAGTCGCCGACCACACTGCCACCACTCAAACCGGGCACAGGCAAGGCTGTGGCTAATTTGAAGTTGGCTGGCAAATCCATGCTGGCAGCGCTGTCGCTGAAGTTGAAGGCGCACAAAACTTTTTGGCCTTCGTGTTCACGCACAAACGCCATCACTTGCGCATGCACGGGCAGCAATGCTTGGTCGCCATGCAACAACACCGTTTGTTCTTTGCGCCACTTGAGCAAGGCACGGTAAAAGTTCAACAAAGATTTTGGATCATTGTCTTGCTCTGACACTGCCATTGCGCGGTAGGCCTCAGTCAATGGCAGCCAAGGTTTGTGCGCAGCATTGCCAAAACCCATGTCGGCTGCTTTGCTGTCCCAGGGCATGGGTGTGCGGCAACCGTCCCGGCCTTTGAACTCGGGCCACATGGTGATGCCATAGGGGTCTTGTAAATCTTCGTAGGCCACTTGAGCTTCGGGCAAGCCCAGCTCATCGCCTTGGTACAAACAAGGCGAGCCGCGCAAGCACATCTGAAAGGCTGCAGCTACGCGCAGTTTGCGCACATCTGCAGACTCGCCACCCCAGCGCGAACCTACACGAACCACGTCGTGATTGGACAACGCCCATGAAGGCCAACCGGTGGCGTTCTTCTCGGCAAAGCGCGTCATCAAATCGTGCAGAAAGCTACTGCTGCTGTCAGGGCCTAGCAAGTCAAAGCTGTAGGCCATGTGCAGTTTGTCGCCACCGCTGGTGTACTCAGCCATCACGGTCAGACCATCGTCATCGCCAATTTCTCCCACCATGGCGGTGTTGGGGTATTGGTCTAGCAGTGCACGCAGTTGCTTAAGAAAGCCCAAATTCTCGGGCTGTGTTTTGTCAAACTTGTGGTACTGCCAACCATAGGGATTGACATCGTTCACGGCGGGGTCGTTGCCCTTGGGTTGGCCGCGGCCGGGGTTGTTGCGCAGTTCTTTGTCGTGGAAATAATAGTTGGCTGTGTCTAAGCGGTAGCCATCCACGCCCAGTGCAAGCCAGAACTTCACCGTGCCCAAAATGGCCTCGACCACCTCAGGGTTGTGGTAGTTCAAGTCGGGTTGGCTGGTGAGGAAATTGTGCAGGTAGTACTGACGCCGACGGGTGTCCCACTGCCAGGCGCTGCCACCAAAGATGGACAGCCAGTTGTTGGGTGGGTTGCCATCTTCTTTGGCGTCGGCCCAAACATACCAATCGGCTTTGGCGTTGTTGCGTGATGCACGGCTCTCTGCAAACCACTGGTGTTGGTCGGAGGTGTGCGACAACACTTGGTCGATCATCACTCGCAGGCCCAAGTCGTGAGCCTTCTTTACCAATGCTCGGAAATCAGCTAAGGAGCCAAACAAGGGGTCGACGTCGCAATAGTCGCTCACGTCGTAGCCAAAGTCTTTCATGGGGCTTTTGAAAATGGGCGACAGCCAAACTGCGTCTGCGCCCAGTTGGGCCACATAGTCAAGTCGCTTTGTAATGCCAGGCAAATCGCCCACGCCATCGCCGTTGCTGTCGGCAAAAGAACGGGGATAAATTTGATAAATGACGCCGCCGCGCCACCAGTTGTTGTTTGGTGCTTTGCTCATGTTTTTAAATACAAAATGAAATCGAGATAAAAAATTTAACCTTTGACCGCACCAGCCGTCAGGCCCGACACGATGCGTTTTTGGAAGAAGAACACCAACAGCAGCAAAGGCATAGTGACAATCACCGAGCCCGCCATGATGGTGCCCCAAGGAATTTCAAAGGCAGTGGCGCCTGCAATCAAAGAGATCGCCACAGGCACCGTGCGCTCCGTGTCATTGACCACAAAAGTCAATGCAAACATAAACTCGTTCCACGCGCCAATGAAGGCCAGTAAACCGGTTGACACCAGCGCTGGCCACAAGAGTGGCATGAAGACTTGAAAAATAATGCGCAGCGGGCCGCAACCATCCATGATGGCCGCCTCTTCCAATTCGACAGGCAGCTCGCGCATGAAGGTGGTCAAAATCCAAACTGTGAAGGGCAGCGTGAAGATGGTGTAGGGCAAAACCAAGCCCCAGGCCTTGTTGTAGATGCCCAGCCATTGAATGAGCTCAAACATGCCAGACAGCACTGCAACTTGGGGGAACATGGACACGCCCAAAATGCAAATCAGCAACAGGCCTTTGCCCTTGAAACGAATGCGGCCCAGTGCATAAGCTGCCGTCACCCCCATCAACATTGCGAAGCTCACCGTCAGCACTGCCACCATGACCGAGTTGAGCAAACTTTTGCCGAAGGGTTGAACACCTTCAAACAAAGCATAGTAATTGCGCAGGTCTGCTTGATCCGGAATGATCTGAGTGCCAAACAGTGCTGTGCCAGTTTTCAAGGACGTTGAAATGGCGTAGACAAAGGGATAGACCGAAACCAAGACCACCAAGGCCGAGGCGGCATAAATGAACGCCGTGGTCCAAGAGGAACGGATTTTCATTTGGCATCCTCCGACAGTTTCACGCGGGCCAACTTCAAGAAGATGATGGCTGTCAGCAAGATGATCAAGAACAAAGAGGTGGACGCTGCAGAGCCATATCCCATGTTGCCGTATTCCACCATTTCGCGGCGCACAAAGCCGGACATGCTGATGGTGGTGCTGCCGTTGGCAGTCAACACATAAATCAAATCAAAGACACGCAGCGAGTCGAGCAAACGGAACACCACGGCCACCAACAAAGGCTGTCGAATGAGAGGCAGCGTGATTTTCCAAAAGACGCGCAAGGGGTGAACGCCATCAACTCGGGCTGCTTCATAACAATCTTTAGGGACTGTTTGCAATGCCGCCAGAATTAGCAAGGCCATGAAGGGCGTGGTTTTCCAAACATCTACCAAGACCACCGTCCACAAAGCGTAGGCGGGTTCAGCCGTCCAAGCTATTTTTTGAGAAATCAAACCCAAGGCCATCAGGTAGTTGTTGATCACCCCAAATTGGTCATTCAACATCCAGCCCCACATCTTGGCCGACACAATGGTGGGAATGGCCCAAGGCACCAGAACGGCGGTTCGCACCAACCCACGTCCTTTGAACTCTTGGTTCAACAGCAGCGCCACACCCAAACCCGTGAGCGTTTCCAAAATGACCGAGACCACAGCAAAGCTGAAGGTGTTGCGAATGGAAATACCCCAGTCGCTAGCCCAAAAGCCACCTTCCTCGTTCGGATTGAAGAACAGGCCGTAGTCACCAAAGTAGTTTTCCCAGCCGACAAACTCGGCGGTTGAAATGTCGTTGATGTTGATGTCGGTGAAGCTGAACCAAATGGAACGCGCCAAAGGCCAAACGGCCACCACCAACATCAGCAGCACCATGGGCGCTAAAAATAACCAAGCGGTTTTGACTCTTGAGTTCATGTGTAGACGTCTGGCCCTTACCAATGTTTGCGTCTGATTTGTTTTAGACGCGATTCAAGTTTGACCACCGCTTCTTCGCCGGTGCTGCGTTTGGACATCACCTCATGCGCAGCGTTCCAAAAGCTCTGGCTGACTTGCGGATATTTCAAACCTGTGGCGGTTGTAGGTCGTGCCACACTGTTGGCAAAGACTTCTGCCAATGCGCCCATGAACTCATTGGCTTCAATCACGTCCTTGTCTTTGTAGAGCGCAGGAATTGTGGGGTTGTAAGAGCCCTGAATGGCGCGTGTTTTTTGCACGGCAGCACTGGTCATGTGCATCACTAAATCGGCGGCGATGGCCTGGTGTTTGGAATACTTAGAGACCCCCAATTGCCAGCCACCCAAGGCGGCTGCACTGGGGTTGCCTGGCAATTTGGCTACGCCTACTTTGCCCTTGACCAAGCTGTCGCTCTTTTGCAGCAAAGACCAAGCGTAGGGCCAGTTGCGCATGAACAGCGCGTTGCCATTTTGGAAAACGCCACGCGCTTCTTCCTCCTCGTAGTTCAAAACGCCGGTGGGGCTGATGCTGCCAATCCACGAGGCCGCTAAGTTCAAAGCCTTTGCGGCTTGTGCATTGCGAATGGTAATTTCACCATCAGAATTGACCACATTGCCACCACCTTGGCCGCTCACCCACTCAAGGGCATTGCAAGTGAGGCCTTCATAGGCCTTGGCTTGAAACACAAAACCATGAAAATCGCTATCGCCTTTGGCGCGTTCACCAGTTTGAACTTTCAAAGCGCTTTGCGTTAATTCTTCCCAAGTTTGCGGCACGCGCAGGCCATACTTTTGCAGCATGTCTTTGCGGTAGTAAAGCAAGCCGGCATCGGTGTACCAAGGCATGCCCAGCAGCTTGCCGTTCACGCTATTGTTGGCAATGATGGCAGGAAAATGTTCGGCTTCAATGCCTTTGCTGTAGGGCTTGAGGTCGACCAAATGATCTTTCAACAAGCCTGGCCATACCGTGTCAATTTGCACCACATCGATGTCGCCCGACTTGGCGGCAAACAATTGCCTGTAAAGCGCTAGCTTTTCTGTGGAACTGTTGGGCGGTGAAAAGTTCTTGATGGTGTGGCCCGTTTTAGCGGCCCAGGCTTGTGCATGCTTTAAGCAAAACTCAACGTCGCTGCCGCTGGGCCCACAGGTGATGGTGATTTCCACAGCTTGTGCTGTGGAGGCGCCCGCGAATAAACCTGCCGCCACCAGCAAGCTGGGTAAAACGCGCTGCAAGGCCTTGCACATCATGAAAGGTCTCCTGATTTCAAAGGGGTGAGAATCATGGTTTAAGACCTTTCACCACATACACCACAGCGCTGCGCGCCGGAATTTCAAATTCACCTTGAAGCTTGTTGTACTTGGCCAGAGTGCGAGGCCGCTGATCGGCCGCTTGGGCTGAAGCTTGGACAGGGTGCAATTCAAATGCCTTGTTGGCCAGGCTGTCAATTTTCAAAGCTTGTGCTTGTTCAGACACATTCACGAAATAGATCAACTCGGCAAAGTCTTTCAAGTCATACCCTTGGAGATGGCCCGCAATGAGGCGTGCATCGCCTTGCGAACCGGTGTTGAAAAACGTCAAGCGTACCTGAACATCTTGAGCCGTCGAAAGACGAAAAAGCTGCGAGCTCTTGCGAATTTTCAATAGGTCCATGTGAGCATCGCGTGTCCAAGCAATATCGGCGGCGGCAGGTTTGAGCTTGTCATCTTTCAGCAAAGCAAGGCTCATGGCCTTAGCCTCTGCAGAGCCCTGTAAATCAGGCAGAGCAGTGCCAAAACTGTTGTGCTGGTAAGTCCAGTCCAGCACATTGAACAAGTCGCCAGAGTCATAACTGTTGCCATCCAAAGATTTCGACCGCAATATTTCTTGGCCAGCATGGAAGTAAGCCACGCCCTGACTGAACGCGACCAAAGCGCCTGCCAACATTTGCACGCGCGCACGCTCAGCGCTTGGCGTGTTTCGCGGTAACTTATAAGCAAGGCTGTCAAACAAGGTCAGGTTGTCGTGGTTCTCGGCATAGTTCACCACCTCGCTGGGTTGGCTCACATAGCCCGTGGGCTGATCGCCATAGGGAATGTCTTGCAAAGTCTTGCTGTTGCCATCAAAACTCTCCATGCGGTAGTCACGCAGCGACCCTGCCAGCCCAGCACGAATTTGATCGGCCACCCGTGCGGAGGTTTCGCTACCACTCACAAAACCAGGCAGCTTGACCAAGTTTTCAACCGGATCGCTTGCGCCACCACCGCGAATGGCATCGCGCAATCGGTCGTTGAAGGTGCCAATGCCGCTGCCGTTCAATGACAACTGCGAGGCTTGCACAAAGCGTGCGCCATTGGCCACTTCCCCAAAGTTCCAACCTTCGCCTACAAAATCAACGCGTTTGCGCAATGTCTTTTGCAGGTGTTTCTGCATGTCCACCATCACTTGGCGCGGTTGGTGCCCCATCAAGTCAAAACGAAAGGAATCGAGCTTGTAATGCTTTGTCCACATCAGCACGGAATCTGACATGAGTTTGGCCATCATGAAGTTTTCTGTGGCCGTGTTGTCGCAACAAGTAGATCGCTCTACTTCGCCTTGAGCATTCAGGCGTTGGTAATAGCCTGGCACGATGCGGTCGAGGACCGATTGCAAATGTTGACCTGAAGCCGATGTGTGGTTGTAGACCATGTCCATGCCCACGCGCCAACCAGCTTCATGCAAAGACTTCACCATGCTGCGAAATTCAAAAATGCGTTTAGCGCCGTCATCGGCATTGCTGGCAAAACTGCCTTCGGGTGCGTTGAAATGCAGCGGGTCGTAGCCCCAGTTAAAGCAATCGTTGGTGCGCGTGGTTTGCGCAGCGCGCGCATCGCTTTGACAGTTTTTCTCGGGCACAGTGGCAAAGTCAAACACGGGCAATAAATGCAAATCAGTCATGCCGGCTTGCGCCAAGGCTTTCAAATGGCGCATGCCATTTGAAAGCCCCTGTGTGAAGGCCAAATACTTGCCGCGCTGACCGACAGGCACGCTTGCATCATTGATGGAAAAATCGCGAACATGCAATTCATAAATGACCATGTCTGTTGGGTGCTTCACTGTCTGGGGCGATGGATGTGAATCCCAGTTGGCTGGTTTTAAATGGGCTGCATTCAAATCTGCCACATAACTGCGAAGTGAATTGGCACTCAAACTCAGAGCATACGGATCGTTCACATGGTTGATCACCATACCGACACCTGGTACAAAAACTTCAACCGCATAACGGTAATAACTGCCTTGCTTGGCTTGTGTCGTTTGCACGCGCCATACACCTGAGATGTCATCTCGTTTCATCGCAACGTGGGCCAATGCGGGCGAAAGCGCGTCAGGATAAATGCAAGCGCTGACTGACTGTGCCGTAGGTGCCCAAATTCGGAAGTCAGTTTCCAGTTGTTTTGATTTGCGCGATGCTCTCTTGAGGGTCGCGCCTAATTGCTGTTCTAAAGCGGCTGAACCAAACAGATCGTCCAAAGCTTTGGCGCTTTGAAGGCGCGTAGCTTTAACAACCTGACCAAGGCCATCTTCTTGCACCAACACCAATTGCGTGGTGTGAAGTTTGCGGAGCGTCACGTCGCTCTGTGCTGGCACTTCCAAGCGTTGATTGGCGCTGACTGACAAGCGAAACGCTTGATCAGCGCCCCTGGCGACTTGACCCACTTGAACTTGCAACTTGCCTTGTGCTGAGCTGAGCAGTCGCCAAATTTGGTTTGTCTCAACGGAAGCACCGGGCATCAAGATCTGTGATCGGTTTTGCCAAATAGCTTGTGCAGGCAATGTCAAAGTGTTGGCATGAGTGGTCATAGAGCCCAAAGGCGCATTGCACAATGTGTTGCCAAGTTCAGAGAGGCCTGCTTTCCCCGCAGCCACGCTCAAGCCCATGCCCAACATGTTGAGGACAAGGCAGGGCATGGCTGCCCATCGCGAAATGCGAGAGAGGTGAAACATCAATAACTCATTCGATCGAAAGATGCCGAATTATCGTAATAAAACTACAAAAAATCACTATGTAATCGATTGAATTAGGGTAAATACCGAATATTGCAAATTTCAATGGCCTCAAAATCTGTAGCTTTTCTACATTTGCGCATCAAAGTAGGTGTTTCGCAAAAGGACAAAATTTGAATGAACACTAAAGATCTCATTTTTGGCTTGGTCAATCAGACTGGCTGCAATGCTCTGAAAGCGCTGTTGCTCTGCTTGAGCTTTTGCCTTGGGGCCTGCGGCGGATCATCGGGTGCAGCGGGCATCGCGCTAGATCTCGACAACGGAACCCAACTGCAAGTCTCCGACATGGGGTCCGTACCGCAAAGCGCAACTGCGAGCGCATTGGCGCCGGATTGGTGGCGTGGTGCTTTCATGCAAATTTATGTTCGAGCCTATCAAGACAGTGACGCTGATGGCAAGGGGGACCTGAAAGGCTTGATACAGCGCTTGGACTATTTACAGGGCTTGGGTGTCAAGGGCTTGTGGCTATTGCCCATCACGGAAAGTTCAGACAGAGACCATGGCTATGCTGTGAAAAACTATCGCGCCATCGAAGCCGATTACGGGAGTCAAGCAGACTTTGATTTGCTGCTGTCTGAAGCGCACAAAAGAGGCATGGGTGTAATTGTTGATTTTGTGATCAATCACAGCAGCAACCAACACCCGTTGTTTCTCAATTCATCCTCTTCTACCAAGAACGCGCAAAGAAACTATTTTATTTGGCAAAACACCAAGCCAACCGGCTGGCAGATTTATGGAAACGACCCTTGGTACGCCAGCAATTGGGCCAATGGATTTTATTTTGCAGGCTTCACTTCCAGCATGCCCGATTTCAATTTGCGCTCAAGCGACGTCGAAATATTCCACCATGACAATTTGCGATTTTGGCTCAACAGAGGTGTTGACGGATTTCGATTTGATGCAGTCGGCAACCTCGTTGAAAATGGGCCCAGCGCATGGGAGTCCCAAGTTGAAAATCATGGGGTGATGAGCAAGGTGCGCCAAACGATCATGCAGTACAGCCAACGATTTATGGTTTGCGAGGCACCTGCCAATTCAAATGCATATGCTCAATCAGACTCCTGCGGAAGTGCTTTTGCTTTTGACTTGTCAGGCGCGGTGGTCGGGGCTGCCAAGGGCGATGCGGCATCGATTCAAAAACTGGCCGACTATTACAAAACAAGGTCTGCCAATTTAGCCCCCTTTGTCTCAAACCACGACAGCTTCGCTGGCGATCGCTTGTGGAATCAGGTGCAAGGCAACCTGGCGCAATACAAACTGGCTGCAGCCAGCTATTTGTTGTTACCTGGAACGCCCTTTATTTACTACGGCGAAGAAATTGGCATGGCATCTTCCAGCGCACTGTCTGGCGATGCCGCACTTCGAACGCCAATGAGTTGGACCGCCGATGCGAAGGGGTTTAGCACCGCAACCCCCTTTAGAGGTTTGTCGGCCAATGTCAATTCACAGAACGTGATACATCAACTGAACGACAGCAACTCACTCTATCAACATTACAAACAATTGTTGGCTTTGAGAAATACCCAGCTTGCTTTGCGCAGCGGCACCTACGAAGCTGCATGGGTACTTCAAAAGACCATGGGTTTTCAGCGCGTGCTTGGATCAGAAAAAATCATGGTTCTGTTTAACTACGACACGCAGGCCAGTACGCTCAATGTCAGCAATTTAGCGCCAGGTGAAACCTGGGCACACTTAACTGGTACAACAGTCACAACGACAGTTTCAAATCTTGGCGTGCTTCAACTGAGTTTGCCAGCACAGTCATTTGCAGTTCTCAAGAAAAACTAAAACAACGCCTTAAAGAACAAAGATGCTATTCCTTTTGAAAAATCTTCGTGCCATCACACGGCCTCAAATACTGGGCTTGACCTTGTTGCTCGCAGCCCTTCTTGCTAGCACACAGTTTGCACGCCAGCCGCCCAATTTGCCTGCAGACTGGCACCACGGAGCCTTCATGGAAATCTTTGTGCGCAGTTACAAAGACAGCAACGGTGATGGCATAGGTGACTTGAAGGGGCTGATCCAATCGCTTGACCACTTGAAAGAGTTGGGTGTTAAAGGCATTTGGTTGATGCCCATTACCACCAGCGCAGACAAAGACCATGGCTACGCCACTGCCAACTTTCGCAACATCGACCCCGATTACGGCACCTTGGCAGACTTTGATGAACTGATCAAAGAAGCCCACGCGAGGGGCATCGGTGTGATCATGGATTACGTCTTGAATCACAGCGCCAAAGAGCACCCTTACTTTGAGGACAGTTTGAAAAATCCGCAAAGCCCTTATCGTGCGTGGTTTGAGTGGCGCCAAGAAAAACCACAAGGCTGGGATATCTGGGGAAAAGATCCGTGGGTGCTTACAGACAATGGCAGTTACTTGGCTACCTTCGGCCCTCACATGCCCGACTTCAACATGCGCAACCCCGATGTGGTGAAGTACCACGAAGACAGTTTGAAATTTTGGTTAGACCGCGGCATCGATGGCTTTCGTTTGGATGCAGTGCCGCACCTCATTGAAAACAATGCCAAGGATTGGAACGATCAGCCAGAAAGCCGAAAACTCACTGGCCATTTCACACGATTGATTAAGACTTACCCAAATCGTTATGTGGTGTGTGAAGCCACAGCAGAGCCCAAGGTGTATGCGCGCGAAGAAATCTGTGGCGGAGCGTTTGCATTTGGCTTAGAAAATCAAATTTCGAAAGCAGCCAAAGGTGAGGTAGAAGCCATTCAAAAAGTTGCGCAGTATTACACGCAAGCGCCTCACACCTTGGCCAGTTTTGCGTCCAATCACGACCAGTTTGCTGGCAAAAGATTGTGGGACCAAGTTGATGGCAATGAAGTGCAATACAAATTGGCTGCCGCCACTTACTTGTTGTTACCAGGCACGCCCTTCATTTACTATGGTGAAGAAATTGGCATGGCAGGTGCCAAAGGTCTAACCGACGATCCGTTCATCAGGGGCCCCTTCAGTTGGCAAGCCAACGAACAAACTGCAGGCTTTACATCTGGCAAGCCCTACAGAGCTATTTCAGGCAACATCAACACGCATCACGCACAACAGCAAAAAACAACGCCAAACAGTCTTTGGGCTTTTTACCGCGACATGCTGGCCCTGCGCAATGCGCATCAGTCTCTTGCCAAGGGAACTTATGAGTCAGCCAAAGCGCAAGGACAAGTTTTGACCTACCAAAGAAAACTGGGACAAGAGCACAGCGTGGTGGTGATTAACTATGCTTTGCAAGCAATGCCAATCACGCTGGATGGCATTGAAAGTCAATCGAAGCTGAATGCTTTGTATTCAACAACAGGCATTGCCAATTGGAAGGGTGCCGAACAGACCGTTCCTGCGCAGTCAGTTCATGTGTTTGCGGTTAAAAAGTGATGAAAATTTTGAAGTTTAAAACATGGCGCAGTTTGGCAAGCTTGGCCATCATTAGCGTGTGCACCTTCACGCTTGCCCAAACTGCCATACTGCCTACAGCACCCCACGCCAATGTGGCGCAAGGCACTCATTCCAATGTGGCACAAGGCACCAATGCCACGTGTCAAGCAGCGCCGCCCAATGTGCCGCCGCTCTATTTGCGTGGCGGTATGAATGGCTGGACAGCACAAGAAGATTTTGAATTTGTGTGGGATTGCAATGCGTTTTTTTTGAATGTCAACTTGCAGGGTGAGCATGAATTTAAATTAGCCGATGCCAAATGGCAAGCCGGCAGCAGCTGGGCAGTGCCAGATCGGCAAATGTCAATTGCAACCAACACAATGGCCTTGCTGCCCGACAAGCCAGGTGGCCCGGGCGCTAAGCTGACTTTTGCTGGCGCGCACACTGTGCGCCTCAGCCTGGAAAGTGGTCATGCCTTGCTTCAGTTGTTGCCCCCAACATTTGTAGATCCGCGTCAAGTGACCGTTACAAATCGGATCGCGCAAAGCCTGCACCACGACTCTCGCGACTTGCGCTATCGCAAACCTTTTGGTGCTGTGCCGCAAGGTCAAGCGGTGCAATGGTCCTTGAAAGCCCTGTCAGGTGTTGAACGTGCCACCTTGGTGCTTGATGTTCGAAACTTAGAAGGCAATCAAGAAATACTAACGTACCGCAATCTCACGCGCATCGACATGCAACGTACCAAGTTGGATGGCCACGAGCTTTTCAAAGCCAGCTACCGTTTCAAAGACAAGGCCATCTATGGCTATTGGTTTGAAGTCCTCATTGGCGGCGTGAAATACGTTTATCACAACAACGCCGAGCCCATTTACTGGACCCAAGAAAAAGGCGCTGGCGGTCTGGGCCTGGTCAGTGCACCCATCGAACAAGAAAGACGTTTGAGGCGCTTTAGGATCACCGTTTACGACCCTGCTTTTAAAGTACCAACCTGGGCACAAGATGCGGTGTATTACTTTATTTTCCCAGAGCGCTTTCGGAATGGCAATTTGGCCAACGACCCCAAAGTGGGCGAGCGCAAATACCAAAACCACCCCATTGAAGTTCATTCAAGTTGGTTAGGCAAGCCCTACAAACCTGGCACAGGCGATGGTTCGGACGCGCACTACAACAACGATTTTTTTGGCGGTGACTTAGAAGGCATCATTCAAAAATTGGACCACATTCGAGATTTAGGGGTCAATGCCATTTACATGACGCCAGTGTTTAAAGCGGCCAGCAACCACAAGTACGACACCGCCGACTTTCATGAAATTGACCCCGCATTTGGCACCAACGCAGACTTTACGCGCCTCACCCAAGAGGCCGCCAAGCGCGGCATCAGAATCATTCCCGATGCTTCTCTCAACCATGTCGGAGCCGACTCAAGGTACTTCGATCGGTTTGGCAATTTCAAGTCAGAAGGTATTGGAGCGTTTGCCAACAACCGCATACAAGACGATTCACCTTATGCCAGTTGGTTCTCACTGGATGCCACGCAAACCGACCCCGACAAGCAATTCAAAGGCTGGGTGGGCGTGAGTGATTTGCCTGAGCTGAATAAAAACGCGCCCGCTTGGCGGCGTTTTGCCTATGGCGACAAAGATTCAGTCACGCGCAAGTGGTTGCAGATGGGTGCATCAGGTTGGCGCATGGATGTGGCACCTTGGGTGCCAGATGATTTTTGGCGCGAATGGCGCAAAGCGGTGAAGCAGACAAAGCCAGATGCCGTGACCATAGCCGAGACATGGTTTGATGCCTCCAAATATTTTTTAGGTGACACCTTCGATGCCACGATGAATTATATTTTGCGCAATGCTATCTTGGACTTTGCCAACGGCAGCGACGCCAGAAAACTGATCGCCAATTTGGAGCACATGCGAGAGGCCTATCCGCCCCAAGCCTTTCACGCGCTCATGAATTTATTGTCAAGCCATGACCAAGCGCGCGCTTTGCATGTTTTAGGTGGCACCCTCAATGCGGCACCTGAAGCCATGCAAAAAGCCAAGCAGCGATTGCTGTTGGCCACGCTGGTTCAATTGTCCTTGCCGGGGTCGCCCACCATCTACTACGGCGACGAGGTGGGCATGACGGGAGGTGACGATCCCTACAACCGCATGCCCTACCCCTGGCCAGATCAAGGCGGCCAACCCGATATGGCTTTGCGCGCAGACTTCAAAGCCTTGCTGCAATTGAGAAAAGACAATGCGATCTTGAGAAGAGGGGTGCTGAGTGCACCTTTGGCCAGCACACCCAGCAGCGCTGTGCTGGCGCGACATTGGGGCAAAGACACTGTGCTCATTGCTTTCAACAACAGCGCGCAAACACAAACGCACACCTTCAAGGTGCCAAGTGCGTTGAAGGGGCAACAAGGCAAGG